>CALMKY010000319.1 GCA_937867195.1 uncultured Saprospiraceae bacterium
GGAAGAAGCAAACGTTGTTGCCCCTGAAAGGTCCTTGATTGAAGTCGTCGCAGTCCGTCAAGGAGACCTAGTCACTCCGAATACTCCTGTCGTGCGAGTTCTCCGCGCTGCGGATATCTGGATCAGAGTCTATGTGCCGGAAACCAAAAAGTACAAATCATTGATGGGAACGGCTGTAGCACAACGATGTCATTCAATATTCCTTCGCCGGAAGCCATCACCAGGGATCCTGTTCGTACGACGGTATCGGATGTCAATTGTTTTGGATTGAAAGATGGAAAAGTAAATTATATTGCATTTGGCGGCACTTCTCCTTATAGGTATACCTGGAGTGATGGTGACACCAATAGTACTCGATCGGGTTTGGCTGCAGGAAAATACCAGCTCGAAGTAACCGACCTGAATGGTTGCAAGTTCATGGACTCATTGGCTATTTCAGAGCCGTCCAAATTATTACTTTCATTGGATTCCATCAAAACAAAACCGATTACTTGCCCCGATACAAAAGATGGTCAGATCGGGCTCAAAATATCAGGCTCTAATGGAGGATATAAATTTATTTGGAGTCCGGGTGCTGCCGATACCAGTTTTATTCGCAATATTGGTCCGGGTGTCTATTCTGTAACCGTCGTGGATGCAAAAGGATGCCGCGATTCGTTGAAAGCAATTGATTTACCTGCCCCACCAAAATTATCCATCATCTATACCAATGTGTTTACTCCAAAATGCACGGGTGATACGGTTGGGGTATTCATTACTTCCGTCAGTGGAGGGAATGGTGCCAGTTATTCTTTTGCAATCAATAATGGCAATTCAATACCGATTGCAAATAAAGCGCCATTGAAAGCAGGCTCGTATCAACTGACCGTCTTTGATCGTAAAGGTTGTGCACTGGACACTAGTATAACAGTGGTGGATCCACCGCGATTTAATGTCGATTTTGGTCCGGATAAATCA
The DNA here is from genome assembly GCA_937867195.1 of uncultured Saprospiraceae bacterium. Taxonomy (GTDB): domain Bacteria; phylum Bacteroidota; class Bacteroidia; order Chitinophagales; family Saprospiraceae; genus JADJLQ01. The sequence continues at coordinate 958 of CALMKY010000319.1, forward strand.
ATCCGGTTGGGTGATAGTGTCCGGATTGTAGCGATTGGTAACAATCCGATCGCCAAAGTGACCTGGAATCAAAACGGTGACATCACCTGTTCAAGTACAGATTGTTCTATAATCAATGCTCATCCTTTGAAAACCACATTATTGACAGCAACTGCCCTTGATCAAAACGGCTGTAAGGCGACCGATCAAATCAATATCGAAGTAGATCAGCGAAGAGCTGTTTTTATTCCCAATGCATTCAGACCGGATCAATTAAGTACAAATCCTGACTTTAGATTATTCAGTGGGGCGGGCGTGATCAATATAAGATACGGAAGAATCTTTAACAGATGGGGTGATTTAGTCACTGAAGTACAAAATCTGGCTCCCAGCGCGGGAGGCGCTCTGATATGGGATGGTAGATTTAAAGGAGGGAGTGCAGATCCGGGAGTATATGTTTACGTCATCAATGTGGAATTCGCAGATGGTCAGAACCTTGTCTACAAGGGCGATGTGACCCTGATCCGTTAAATTGAATTAAACGGCAACAGGTGTTGATTCCAGATTGGAAATTTTAGCCAACGCATAGATCATTGAATCGAACATTCCTTTACCATCGGTATTACCCAAAATGGATTCAGAAGCTCTTTCAGGATGAGGCATCATGCCGTATACGTTCCTACCTCGATTACAGATACCGGCAATGCTCTGTAATGATCCATTGAGGTTAGATTCATCCGTGGTATTTCCCTGCTCATCGCAATATTTAAATATGATCTGGTCATGGGCGATCAGATCGCGGAGGGTGGCATCGTCAGCATAATATCTTCCGTCACCGTGTGCCATCGGGATCTTGATTACTTGTTCCGCGTTTAAGTGATTTGAAACCATGCTGTTGGTTGTGATTGTTTTTAGATAAACATTTTCACAAATAAATTTTTGATATTGGTTTTGTAATAAAGCCCCCGGCAATAAACCTGTCTCACATAAGATCTGAAACCCATTACAGATACCCCATACAAGGCCTCCCTGTTGAGCGAAGGCTTGTACTTCCGGCATAATGTGGGCAAATTTGGCTATTGCACCTGACCTAAGATAATCTCCATAAGAAAATCCTCCCGGTAAGAAAATGCCGTCAAGCCCTCCCGGCAATGAATAATTTTTATGCCATATCTTCTCAACCCCGGCTTTGCAAACATGCGACAAAACATGAACCAAATCATCGTCACAGTTGGATCCCGGAAATACGATGACACCAAATGAAAGTTTTCTGGACATAGAATTAACCAATTTTAACGAACACAATAATCTGAAATATAATGATTCCGAAGAATAAGAGCATATGAATCATTTCAGGCCACTGAGTGTTTTTGAAATGAGAGAATAACAACCCTACAAAAATACCGACAAATGGCGCTGCAAACAATAAATTGACAGGACTTGAAGGTAGATGAAAGACGGCTACGAGGATTGAAAATATCAGTGCAACAAACAGGATATCTATTTTTTTCTGAGCCTGAATGTGTTTTTTCTTTTTAAATTCATTATACATGAGAAGAAGAAAAAATACCAATAGTGCAAAAGACAGATACTTATACCAAGTAGAATGGTCTGAAATGATTTGCTTAAGTGAAAAGCCAACATGAGTACTGATCATGGAAATGATTGCTTCGGGATGACCCCTCCAGACATGGTAGGTGATCAACAAAAACCAGGGCACAATACCGCCGATCATTACTTGCATGATGTGGACCAGTTCAGTTTTTTTAAGATTGGAGATACCGATCAGTAACATCAATAAATAGAATATGCAAGGCGGGCATATGACCGAGGCGATACCGACCAGCAAAGCTGCATTAAATATATATACAGCCGGATTATTGCTTTTATAGATTTGAAATAATTCATATATACTCCAGACAACAAAAACATTAGCAAATAAAATATGACTGTTTGTCCAAAACTCCGGTAAAATCGCAGAATACAGTATGAAAAATACTCCGGGAAAAAGCATGATATCCCTATGAAGCCTGTTTTCTATTACCATTCTGTTGATAAAAATGGCCAGGATAAACAACAGGACTATCAGCATGATGGCATTTGTCAGTCCGGACCAGGGTGCGTCAGGCCAAAATGCATTGGATGATTTATAAAATAAAATCGGCAAAATCTGAAGGAGGAATGCATACGGCAAAAGCATCGCACTATTGATAAAACTATTTTTCCGGAAAAAGCTCAGCATCTAGTAAGTACAAAAATAAAGATTCAAACCCGTTTCGTACTGATTAAAACGAATTTATATATCATTAATTGTCAATAGAAAATCTCTGGCAGGACTGTATGAGATTAATCCCTATCTTGCACCTGCTTGAGGTCAGAACCATGGATTTGAAGACGATACAAGCTCCGATCTCTCGAGAGCTCAGTGAATTTGAAGATTATTTCAAAACGACCATGCGTAGCCAGGTATCGTTACTAGACCGCATCATGTATTATATCGCCAAACGGAAGGGCAAACAAATCAGACCTATGTTTGTCTTTTTTAGTGCCAAGCTGGCACGCTCAATTACACCTGCAACGTATACGGCAGCTGCCCTGGTAGAAATTGTCCACACGGCTACACTTGTACACGATGATGTGGTGGATGATTCGATGAAGCGTAGGGGATTTTTCTCTATCAATGCCTTATGGAAAAACAAAATAGCGGTCCTGGTGGGTGATTACCTACTCTCAAAGGGTATGGACATTGCGTTAAGCGAAAAACAATATGGTATACTTCATGTACTGAACCAGGCCATCAAAGACCTGGCGGAAGGCGAACTCTTACAAATAGAAAAAGCACGCAAACTGGATATTGAGGAATCGATTTACTATGAAATCATCCGTCAAAAGACAGCTTCCCTGATTGCGGCTTCGTGTGCTGCCGGGGCAACATCCTCCACCCAAGATGAAAACACCATTGCCAAAATCAGGCAAATTGGTGAATGGATCGGCATGGCATTTCAGATCAAAGATGATTTATTTGATTTTGGTGATGATGCAATCGGCAAACCTACCGGAATCGATATAAAAGAAAAAAAACTCACATTGCCCTTGATATATACTTTAAATCATATTGATCAGGACACCAAGAAAAAAATAATCCATACCATCCGCAATGAAAGCGATGATCGTAAAAAAGTAAAATGGGTGATTGACATCGTGCGGCAGGGTGAAGGACTGCAATACAGCACAAGGGTGATGAACGAATATGCTCAAAAAGCTAAAAACAGCCTGATGGATTTTCCTCAATCCGACGCTCGGGAAGGACTGATGAATCTAATCGATTTTACAATCCAGAGAAAGAATTAAAAGGATCAGAAAAACCATTTCAATTCATTTTCTAAACCCATATTTTTGCCAGTTATGTCTGCCGTAAACAAAGCCGTAGCTGAAGAAGAATTCATCGAAGTCACAGGAGCCAAAGTTCACAATCTTAAGAATGTCGATATCGCAATTCCCCGAAATCAACTCGTGGTCATTACCGGGTTGAGTGGTAGTGGTAAATCTTCTCTTGCCTTCGATACCATCTATGCGGAGGGACAAAGAAGATATATGGAGACATTTTCTGCATATGCCCGTCAGTTTATCGGCAATATGGAACGACCCGATGTGGAGCACATCACCGGACTTTCTCCTGTCATCTCCATCGAACAAAAAACAACTGGCTGGAATCCGCGATCTACTGTGGGTACGATTACGGAAATATATGATTTATTCCGGTTATTGTATGCACGAATCGGAGAAGCGTATAGTTATGCGAGCGGGAAAAAAATGGTTCGTTACAGTGAAGCACAAGTCATTGATCATATTCTTTCATTATACAACGATCAGATGGTAGCGATCCTGGCACCCATCGTTCGCGGGAGAAAAGGTCATTATCGCGAAATTTTTGAACAAGCCCGTAAACAAGGATATTCTAAAGTAAGGGTGGATGGACTTACGACGGATATCCGACCCGGTATGCAAGTGGACCGATACAAAGTGCATGATATCGAAGTGGTCATTGACCGCATTCAGATCGCTGTCAATCGAAGAGACCGCATTGCCTCTTCCGTGCAATTGGCAATGAAAATGGGTAATGGAATGATCATGGTCGAAGGTAAAGATGGCAAAGTAAGTCCGTTTTCCCAAAACCTAATGGACCCGGATCATGGAATATCCTACGAAGAACCATCGCCCAATACATTTTCATTTAATAGTCCATATGGTGCTTGCCCGACGTGTGATGGTTTGGGTAAGACCCATCAGGTAGACATGGACAAAGTGATACCCGATCCTAAAAAAAGTATCAACGATATTGGCATCGTTCCTCTTGGGGAAGTGAGGGAGAATATGACGTTTCAGCAATTGAGGGCCATTGCCAAAAAACACAATTTTACATTTTCCACTCCGGTAGAAAAAATACCAAAGAAAGCTCTTGATTTGATTCTGCACGGGGGAGATGAATCCTTGAATGTAAAGTCTACCTATACACAGAATGAATTTGTGTACAATCTTGCCCAGGAAGGATTGCTCAATATGTTGTTGCGATGGCATAAGGATAGTACAAGTGAGAAGATCAGGCAATGGGCAGAAGATTTTATGACCGTCAATGAATGCCCTGAATGCAAGGGTGCAAGATTGAATAAAATCGCCTTGCATTTTAAAATAGCCGGCAGAAACATATCGGAGATCGCTGAATTAGATCTATCAGACCTGGCAAAATGGCTAGATGATATTCTACCTCTTTTATCCTCAAGACAACAACAGATTGGAGCCGATGTTTTAAAAGAGATCAAATTGCGATTGAAATTTTTGTTGCATGTAGGCCTTGATTATTTAAGTATGAATCGATCAGCCAATTCATTATCCGGTGGTGAATCACAGCGCACAAGACTGGCCACCCAGATCGGATCTCAACTCACCGGAGTGACCTATATCCTGGACGAACCGAGTATTGGATTGCATGCAAGAGACAATCAACGGCTGATACAAGCCCTTCGCGAGCTAAGAGATATCGGTAATTCCCTCATCGTCGTCGAACACGATAAAGAGATCATGCTATCCTCAGATTATTTGATCGATCTGGGTCCGGGTGCCGGTACACATGGTGGTCATGTAGTAGCTCAGGGTATTCCTAAAGAATTTGAGAAGAAGGATTCATTGACAGCCCAGTATTTGCATGGTAGTAAAAACATTGAAATTCCAACGCAAAGAAGAAAAGGAAATGGAAAGACGATCACGCTCAAAGGTGCTAAAGGACACAACCTCAAAGGTGTGGATGTCACAATCCCATTAGGCACCTTTGTTTGTGTCACCGGTGTGAGTGGCAGTGGTAAATCATCCCTGATCAATGAAACACTCTATCCTATCCTTCGCAAATATTTCTATGGCAGTTTACAAAGACCCTTGGGGCATGATAAAATCCTGGGGATAGATCATATCGATAAAGTCATCGAGATTGATCAGTCGCCCATCGGCCGTACTCCAAGGTCAAATCCCGCAACTTATACGGGCGTGTTTACCGATATACGGAATATATTTACGGCATTGCCGGAGGCGGTGATCAGGGGCTATAAAGCGGGACGTTTTTCTTTTAATGTCAAAGGAGGACGCTGTGAAACCTGTGAAGGTGGTGGCATGCGTGTCATAGAAATGAATTTCCTTCCCGATGTCATGGTTGAATGCGAAACCTGTCTCGGCAAACGATACAATCGTGAAACCCTCGATATCCTGTATAAAGGGAAAAATATATCACAGGTACTCGATATGAAAGTAGAGGATGCCATGCATTTCTTCGAAAATGTGCCGAGCATTCACCGCAAAATGAAAACGCTCCATGATGTGGGACTGGGTTATATCTCCCTCGGCCAACAGGCAACTACTTTATCCGGCGGCGAAGCTCAGCGTGTAAAACTATCGGAAGAATTATCCAAGCGGGATAGCGGCAATACATTGTATATTTTGGACGAGCCGACGACAGGTTTACATTTTGAAGACATCCGTCATCTTATCGATATACTTAATAAACTGGTGGAGCGAGGCAATACGGTTTTGGTCATAGAGCATAATCTTGATGTGATCAAGGTCGCTGATCATATTATCGATATGGGGCCGGAAGGTGGTAAGTATGGTGGTACCCTGGTGGCATCGGGTACTCCTGAAGAAGTGGCTAAAGTGAAGGGGAGTTTAACTGCGAAGTTTTTGAAAGATGAATTGGGGCTGAAATGAAAGAATTTCTTTTAATTATTTTATCCTAGCGGTTTGATGGTTCATCTCACTAAGAGAGACGATGTCCCGACATAATGATATATTATTGAAAATAGAATAAATTGCAAAGCAAACAGAAGGTCAAGAAGTAGAAATCAACTTGTTAATTGTCTACCTGAAAAAGTTAATCGCCGATAAAGGAATAAACGCGAAACAAGCCAATCGGTAAAGAATGGGGTGTATTCATTAAAAATGAATTAAATCTTATTCCATTTATTCAATTGCTTGATCAGTGCATTAAAATCCTTAGGCAATGATGCAGTAAATGTCATCGACTCATGATTCATGGGATGTTTGATGGTGAGCGTATGGGCATGTAAGGGCACACGAGCCATTAAAGGAGTAATC
>CALMKY010000320.1 GCA_937867195.1 uncultured Saprospiraceae bacterium
TACTCCGGGCATGCTGATCTTTATCCTGATCGACTACCTCCTCCCATCTGGAAAGCATGAAAAATGCTGAAGCAATTACATCAGCATGACAAATGAAGGACGAATCAATAAATTCAAGTTTTCCGTACCCATACAAAACCGGTAAAGCGTTTAAACTCAAACCGGCATCTGTCCAATATTGAACCTCGGGAAGATTGGAGATATTTAAATAACCGGATGGTTCATTAAAATTTGAAAAAAAATGATTTTGGATGATGATTGTATTCATTCCGGGTGAATGAATTTCGATGTCGCTTGAATCGGTATTCTGCGAATAAGCAATCTTCAATCCTAAAAATTCATCCAGCAATACCTCCAGGGTGTACTGGATTTCGGGTTGAAATGTCTTTGGTATCAATATCAATAAACCTCCCAACTAACCAAAAAATGATCTGACGGTCTCAATTATTTTCTCTTGATCCTGCATTTTCATCTCCGTATGGATTGGCAATGAAATCACCTCTTTACAAAGTCGGTCGGTCACCGGCAGAAAATCAAGATCACCTCTCAGTGACTGGAATGCACCTTGCTCGTATAAAGGCACCGGGTAATAAATCATATTGGGAATTCCTTTGCCGGTAAGATGTTCTGATAATAAATCTCTACGCCCATTCTTAACTTTTAAAGTGTATTGGTGAAAGACATGAGAAGAGTACGATACTCGTTGAGGGATCGTCAATGCATCTACCTCATGAAACGCCGAATCGTACGTGTCGGCAACTTTACGACGAGCATCGCAGTATGCATCAAGATGAGAGAGTTTTATATTTAATACTGCTGCTTGAATAGAATCCAATCTTGAGTTGACCCCAATGACATCATGGTAGTATCTTTTCTTTTGACCATGATTTGCAATCATTCTCAATTTATCAGCCAGTCTATCGTCATTGGTCATCATGGCACCTCCATCTCCATAACATCCTAAGTTTTTGGATGGGAAGAATGATGTGCAACCTATATGTCCTATACCTCCGGACTTAACCACGACTTTGTTTTTCAGTTCGATATCTGCTCCAATGGCCTGGGCATTATCTTCTATTACATGGATACCCCGCTTGTTGGCGATGTCCATGATCGATTCCATATCGGCACATTGACCATATAGATGTACCGGAACGATGGCTTTCGTACGTGGAGTAATGGCCTCTTCAATAAGATCAGGAGTTGACAAGAAGGATTGATAATCCACATCGATCATGACAGGCTTTAATCTCAATAGTCCAATGACTTCTGCTGTGGCCACATAAGTAAATGCCGGTACTATGATTTCATCACCGGGTTTTGCATCGATGGCCATTAATGCTATTTGCAACGCATCGGTCCCATTGGCACATGGGATTACGTGTTTTACCCGATTGTATTTTTCTAAAGACTGTTGGAATGTTTTCACTTCCGGTCCATTGATATATTGTCCATGATCTAATACCGTCTGAATGGCGGCATTGATCTCTGGTTTGATTTTTTCATATTGTGTTTTTAAGTCAACCATCTGCATAATTGCTATGTTTTGAAATTATGTAT
>CALMKY010000321.1 GCA_937867195.1 uncultured Saprospiraceae bacterium
ATAATTGCGGATTGGCTGGCATCCTGGCAAGAAGAACCACCGATGCATGCGCTGATGGAATTAATGATTTGATCTTCAGAGATTCAATCGGTATATGCTGCGCAGATATTAATAAACCATTTACGATGGTATTTATGGCTACCGATATGGCAGGTAATACCGATAGCTGCAGGGTCAAAATTTATGTGACGGATAAAACGAGACCCATTTTGGCCTGCACCCAACACGATACGGTAAAGTGCAATCAATCCGTACCCACCTATATAGACCCTAAATTGGGTTTGTCCGATAATTGTAATGATAGCGTTAAATTGACTACCATCAGTTTAATCAATACGTTGAACTCATGTGGAATTGGTACAATAAGCCGAAAAATAATCGCTACGGATCTGGGAGGTAATAAAGATTCCTGTACTCAATCGATAACTGTATTGGCGGTCGATACCATCGAAGCTATTATGCCGATTGGAAGAGATACAATAAAAATAGTGGGTTGCGCAGCATCGATCGCACCGGTTGCTGCAGATAGTCCCACCATCACCGGAACCAAATTTTGCCATAAAATAGCGATCAGTTTTGTAGACACAGCACAATCAACAATCGGTACCAGCCGATGTGCCATTATTAAAAGAACGTGGAGAGTGGTAGATACCTGTCTTTCATTAAGCCCTGTACTCAAGTACGTGCAAATATTGATTAAAGACACCTCCGCCTTCCTGACCGGAACCATCACAGGTCAAATCATGACGATTCATCAGGAACCTGTATCCGAGGTACATGTCATGGGGATCGATCCATTCAATACAATGGCCTACGATAAAATGACGGGCCAGGATGGGTATTTTGAAAACAAGGGCAAAAAATTATCCTATCTAAAAATGGATAAGGAGGAGACAAATAGTCTCAATGGAGTCAGTACCATCGATTTGATCCGGATACAACAACATATTTTAGGCAAATTGCCTTTTGACAATGAATTGGACAAATTAATAGCGGATATTAATCAAGATGGATCCATTAATGTCCATGATTTAATACTGCTCAGGAAATTTATTCTGGGGACCAATCTTGAAAATGAAAAATTACCATGGGTGTTTTTGGATTCAGAGGCATTGAAAGCTAATTTATTATCCAATGACATCTATAAGAATCAATTCCTTGTCCCCGATCAATTCCATCATGCATTTGATTTCATTGGATACCGGATGGGTGATGTAAATCATGATGTTTCGGGAAGTAATGCCGCCGGCGTAGAGATAAGAAACAAATCGGAAGTCAATCTTATGGGTAGCGAACGCGATTGGAAGATTGTAAACGAAGATGTGATTCAAACATCGGGTTTTCAGCTCAGCATGGATTTGCCTGATCCACCAAAAGACCTTTTGATTACAAGTGAATATCCATTTGACGTGCATTGGAGTGTACACAATCAAGAATTAAGAATTACGGCTACGGGCCATCATATTATTTCAATAGATAAAAACAGTGAAATTTTAAGAATAGAGGGGGCTCATCCCAAAACAGTTACCCCGGGTAAATTAAAATCAGAATGGTATGATGCAGAACAAATTTCTCATCCGATCGGGATCGGTCTGTCATTGGAGACTGATAGAAATGTAATCGTATTTCCAAATCCGGCCAAAGAGTATGT
>CALMKY010000322.1 GCA_937867195.1 uncultured Saprospiraceae bacterium
TAATGTTTCTCCGTAAGTTAAATGGTATATCAAGAGAATCGTTGGGCTGACCAGCGTGGTGGTTAGAAACGACCCTGTAAACCATCGGTTCCTGTTTAGAAATAGGACCAACAGGGGAATAGGGAGTACCCACAAGGATTTATAAGACGATGGATTTTCGAAACCAAAGGATATATTCTTAAGTACGGAAATAAGATCCATGAGGATAAGTAAACTCATGGCTTCATTGCATAAGGTAACTCTGAATTTAAGCAAAGGATCATCCTCTTCCCGTAAACCAAGAAAAGAAACAGATCGGGTAATATAGAGGATGTATTTCATCATTTCTTCGGAACGGAGTCGAGCTGGATGCGGACAATGTGTGCATTTGGTGCTTTCTCGATCAGGATGATATTACCCGTTTTATGCCACAACGAGATGGCTCTGGATTGACTCATATGAAGATATTTGAGATTTTCGGATATACTTTCCGGACACGATAGAAATTCAGCTTTTAAAATAATTTCAGGTTGAGAAGAATCATAACTCAATCCAGCTTCAATTCTTGAAACGGCATCCCTGATTTGATAATAATATTCCAGTAAGGTCGTCATCACCAACATGAAGATATTTTGATCAGCATACACCAGCTCGGTACCGGGTATTGAATTAGAAAATATAAGGGAATGGTCATAGGCCGTATTCATTCTTTCAAAAATATGATCCGTCAACGGTCTTATTGAAAACATGGTCTTATGTACCGTCAGATGTTCTTTTTGTTGCTCAACCCAGCTTAGCAGATTCTCAACATCGTTAAATAATATTTTGCCTTGTTTTTCAAAATGACTGGCCAGAGATTGCAGTTGATCCAATTCATTATTTTTAATTAAATCATTGATTCTGTCCGACAATCGGTTAAATGCATTCACGGGAGCGAGTAATTCCCGGGCCAGGATCGATAAGATTTCATCCTGGTGTTGATTTTGTGCAAGCGAAGTCGTAAGGGCCAATTGTTGTTGTGTAAGCTTATAATTAGTATTGGCTATCGTCTTGTAATGAAGCTTGATTAAATTAAAGACTTTAGATATGGCAACCGCAATGATAAAAATGGCGGCAATATTGGCCGTTACGGCGCTCAGAAGGTGCACCGGATAATGATAAGCATGCAATAGGTAATATTTGGAATACACTTTACCAATTAGCAAATAACCGATTATCCAGGCTACATTGATCAGGATCCATTTGATATCACTATAAAAAAGGGTGGTCGCTGTAATGAATACCAAGAAGATATATCCCAGCCCCAGTGATTCGCCATACAACAAATGATAAGCAAACATAAAAGTAGGCCATACGGTAGTCGATAAAATGAAACTGAGCTTTGACAACCTGAATCTATTGAGTAGGAGAATAAGTATCGGAAAAGGAAGTATGAATACTGCAGAAAACTTTACAGGATGATACCATTGCGGTATATAGGCGATCGGGATTAAACAAATTGCAAACCAGCTGCTCTGATTTAATAATGAAATTCTCAGCTTAAAGAAGGGCTTGTCTTCCGGAAGTATACCGATGCTGATGAGTTGCTTCCAAATAGAGCCGATCTGATCTTTCCACTTCATTGAACCTGCAACCAATTTCATTTTATGATCGTAAACCTATCAAAACTCACCCGTCGCATGAATAAAATGGAAATATATTCAACCAATGTATTTTTCAATTGATAAGTTTTGATTTAAAACGAAATTCTTCCCTGAAATGATAAATATATTACTTTTATGTCCCTTCATCACCTATTTATTACTTTTTATCTACTAAATTTTAGGTTTTTTTACTGTTATTTAATTAAGTCAATATTTTACAGCCTTGCAGAGTAAAATTCTAACCATAAGGATATGAAGGTATTGATCATTGACGATGACGTTTCGTTTACTTTGGAATTAAACATGCTATTTGATAAATACGATTTTTGTTCAGTTGAGGTTGCCAATACCTACAATGATGGTATTTCAATGTTGAGAAAAATAAAATGGGATCTCGCCCTGATCGATATTTCCATTGAACATGCCGATACGGGATTTATCCTTAGCAAATATGCGCACGAAAATAACATACCTTTTATAGTCATGACATCCTATAAGGAACAAGCCAAACTAGACATGGTTAAAGATTGTGTTCCCCTGGCATTTTTTACCAAACCTATTGACCGCCTTTCGTTGGATTATGTACTGTTTTCTAAATTGATAAAACCTCAGGAGAAAGAGACATTGCCGGCTTCTGCTTTTCCTAACAAATTATTCATTAAAAATAAATCGATCATAGACGTGGTTGATTTTCAGGATATAGAAGTGTTGGAAGTTGAAGGCAACTATGTGATTGTCCATTCGACGCAGAAAAAAATTGTTTATCGCAGTTCTTTAAAAACCTTGATTGCTAATCTTCAGGGAAATGTATTTATCCGAATTCACAGAAATTTTTTGGTGAATAAATTTTTTATTAAAAACTATGATATCGAAAATAAATTACTCACCCTCATCAATGACAAACAATACAAAGTCAGCAGAAATTACCGAAGAAATCTAAAAGGTATTTTTTAATTAAAATTCATCATGGAGATATTTTTCAATTTCATAGATAGAACTGATTTTGCCGGCGAAAATAGTATAAAACCCGGGAGTTGTTGAAAGTCTGGATAGTTGGGTAGGCCGACCGTCGTTTGAATTACTTGTTTGAAGGATAGCCTTCATAGCCCATAACGATTGTATGTATTGCAGATCAACATTCGGCTTTAGATACTGACGAAGCTGTGCTACCATACGATGTTGATTGGATCCTGGTCTGTGAGGACATATCGTACAATTTGATAATAGTTCAGCGCGGCACGCCGTATGCAATTTTTGACATTCAAATTCCGGAAGGCTATCTTCTGACACCCGGTGATGGGTATAGGGCACCGAGGACAAACCCATCCATCCTGATTGACCAAATGGAAAGATGGAAACAAACGGACCGTCCATGACCGTAAGACCTATTTTGTTTAAGCTTTCTGATTTCATAATGGCGATTTCAGAAATTTTGTATTCCAGTGGTAAATACGATTGATTAAAAAGTTTATGGACGGCATTGGTTCCTGCATAACTGGCATTGATTACGCACCTGGCCGTTAAGAAGTTAAGTTCGTGATGTTCTGTATGTCTATATTGAACCCACCAGTGGTCGTTCTTGCGATCTGAATGGACAATATGGGTCATGTTTAAAATCGTAATGCCTGCATGACGGATTAATTTTTGTGCATAATATTCGGATAATTTATTTGAGTCAA
>CALMKY010000323.1 GCA_937867195.1 uncultured Saprospiraceae bacterium
GGAAGACGAAGTTCAATGAATCTTCTCGATGCAGGATTTCAGACCCATGGATTGTTTTGGGATGGTCGTGTCAATACGTTGGAAGAGCAGGCATTGAAACCCGTGGAAGATCCATTGGAGATGCATTTTACATGGCCTCAGGTACTGGAGAGAATCAAAAGGCATAAGACCTATCCTGCAGAATTAAGACAAGCATTCGGTATCGTGCACAAGGATTCAATCAAAAAAGAGCATATCGTCAAGGCCATTGCCCAGTTTGAAAGGATGATTGTAAGCAGTGGAAAATCAAAATATGATTTATCCATTACCCCGGGTTCCGGAGTTTTTTTAGATGAAAGCGAGTATCGTGGTTTTTTGATGTATTTCGATAAATCAGGAGGAAGGATGCCGGATGCTGAATGCTTTCATTGTCACAATCTGCCATTATTGGCATCCACAGACTATTTTAATAATGGGATTCAGAAAGTTAATTCACTCAATGATTTTCCGGATAAGGGTCGGGGAGGAGTGACCGGGAATCTGGTCGAAAATGGACAATTCAGGGCTCCTACTTTACGAAATATTACTTACACGGCTCCTTACATGCATGATGGAAGATTCAAAACACTCGAAGAAGTAATCGATCATTATAACTCTGGTGGTAATCCTGCGGACAATAAAAATCCCTTTATCAGGAAACTTAAGCTTACAGACCAGCAAAAATTAGATCTTATAGCCTTCCTCAAGACTCTTGCCGATAGCAGTTTGATTAAAAATCCAGAATTGAGAAGTCCATTTTAGTTAAATTTTTCCCATTTTAATTTATTTTTTTACTTCATTTTGACACATTAGTATTTTTTATAATGTTTATAATGCTGTTTTTCAATATTTATTTCTACAGACTAATTATATTAATTTTTTTTATAATATAACAATGCCTAAAAAATGTCCATGAAATCGCAGGTAAAATGACTGATCATTGTATCATGATTCAAAGCAAAAGCTCAGAATCATCACCGAAGCAAAGTTTTCGGTGGTCCTTTTTTAATTAAAAGGATATGTTCATGGGATTATAATTTGTCTATAGAGAGTTATTCAAAAGTGGATAACTCTCTATTTTAAATCAAATCCCCCAATGTTTGAAAAGTTCTAGGTTCATTAAATATAGCCAATGTAGTTTGGTAGTCTTAAACCAAAATCGTTGGATATGTTCATGGGATTATAATTGTCGGATAGTCAGCCTGTACAAAAGTGTATAAGCTGACTATTTTTATTTATGGAGGATCCTGTTTTTTAATGGTTGCCTGATCATTTAGTTTGGAACTACCATTCCATTCCACTTCACTTTGTATTTTTCAAATGGTTTCCAATTTTTGTTGATCCAGACTGCGATCTCCCGTTTGGTCATAGGTTCGTAAATATCACCATCGAATTGATTTGGGTTGTTTTTCAAAATAGGGCTTAACTTGATTAGGACATCTTTGTTCACGCATTTTGTTGTAATGTTTAACTGGTGGATGGGCATGCTTTTATAAAAATCATTATAACCTTTTATAAATTCATTAGTAGATAGCAAGCTATCCGGATAAAACCAGGTTTCATTACTCCAACCCTTTGACAATCCTTTGCCCCTGAGGATCCCGGTCAATCCTATTTTTTGGATAACTTCAAAATCCAGGTCTGTCGGTTTGACATCGAGATATGGAAGCGTGTACATCTTTTCCTTAATTAGAATTTGTTGAATGTCTCGAATGGGTATGGATGCGGGGGATGTTTTATTTTTTATACTTTGAGAAGCCAATAACCCGGCTGCTTGACCTACTTGTAGGATCACAGGCTGTAATCTTGTAGCCCCATTCATAATATTGGATACGCTGATAGCTTTATCTGCCAGGATTAATCCATCTACTCCATCTGGTATTAGACATCCTAAAGGAACATTAAATGAAGGAATGGGAACATAATCCAGCTTCGGGACATTTGTATTACTTCCATGATGATGATCCACCGGGTAATCACCTACTGCAATACCCGTCCTGTACAATGCTTCAGGCGTTGCGAAAGGATTAAAGGCATGATTCATGGTCAGACGACTAAGACCATGGATGCGCCTACCTTCCCGATAATAAGGGATATAAGGCAGTAAATCCTTGGTTTTAAACTCATCATCGGCTAAACCAAGATGCCTCCAACCTAGATCATGTTGAATAAAGTATATAAATCCCAATGTGTGATTTTTAGCGTTTAGGATAACTTTTTGTCGCTCTATTTCATCTTTTTCAATAAGGTTATCATAGAAATCGTTTCCATGGATTGGCCAATTGATCATATACTTAT
>CALMKY010000324.1 GCA_937867195.1 uncultured Saprospiraceae bacterium
TATGATGATATATGGCAAAGCCCTTTTAAGAAGATTCAATTTTTTGGGTTTTGGTACTGCCCGAAAGATACAAAGGTTCCGGTTTATATCTTCAATTTATACTTTCCGGCAGATGTAAGTGTCTATTGAATAGATCCTACCGTTTCCTGATATCCTGATGTCAGGCTTTAAATAGTTAAAGAACAAGTATATATAAATTGATATTCTTTGCAATACAATTTACAATCAGATAATTACTTTCAATTTTAATTTACCAAATACATAGATCTTCGCAAAAGAAAATTGGATCTGGACCCTATATAGCTAACCGGGGTCGAGTCCATGCGACTTCTCAAGCAGATTGGGTGTCGAGAAACAAAATTATTGGCAACCCGATTGTAATGGGTAATATTGAAAACAAAACACGGATTTCAAAAACCAAGATCATTATTTTGCGATAATGATTTTTTTACTCAGCCATTCACCACCATCCCATAATCTGATAAAATAGGGACCGTTCATGAAAGCTGAAAGATCTATCATAGGATAAGTATCCTTTTTATTTAGAATACTACTATACAATAGCTTACCATGCACATCGACCAATTGGATTTTGTAGACTTCTTCCCTGGAATCTGACATGTACTTCAGATGAATCTTATTCATAGCAGGATTCGGAAAGACATCCAGATGTGATGAAGTATGCATAGAGAATGACGCAGGATGTAATGATACAAGTGGTGCAGTTTCAATGACATTCGTCAGTTGCACATTATCAAAATACATGGTCGTGGATGACGTGCTGCTATTTTGAATCGTTACCCGTTTTATCGTGGTGGGATTGCCGAGTTGAGAAAGATTTATTACAATTTCTATCCAGGATTTCCTGGGAGGTTTGGTGATCATCAGGGTACTATTGCCGCCATTATCCTGGGATTGCGTAAACACTTTGATTGAATTATTACCTGTATTGTAAACCCAAAACCGCAATTGCGTAGTGGTCGTCGTCGTAAGGGCAGTCGTTTTGCTAAATGCCATAGTTCCATTGGATCCATAATTGGTACGGATAGAAAATGCTCCATTGTGGACGGGTGTGGTGTTATTAAAAATAATCGGAGAAGATGAAACATTCGTCCATTCACTATGAAGACTTTCATCATAGATCATTTTATTTACAGTCACGTTGCAGGCCGTGGTCGTGGAATTGACCGTATTACTGGCAGTGGAAACGTTACCTGCTGCATCTTTTGCTTTTACATAAAATGAATAGCCGGTGTTGCAATTTAGATTGGAAGCAGTGTACGTCGTAGTCGTCAGGGCTCCATTGACGAGAACATTGTTTTGATATATTTCATAAGCCGTCACCCCGATATTATCTGTCGAGGCATTCCATGAAATTGAAATGGATTGATTGCTCGTATTGGTAACGGTGAGATTTATGGGAGCCGTAGGCTTTGTAGTATCGGGATTACTTACCGTAGCCTGCATTAACCTGGAGAGCAACATGATATAGGCTGCTTGAGAATAGATAGCAGGTTCTGTAATTTCCCAGGATGTCTCAGAAGATGTATTCCAATCTTTATAGGCTTTTTGAGGAGGTTGATTGGCAATCGTGGTTACTGAACCACTGTAACTCTTATTGGGTCCACCGGGAACATATCCGGGAGCCGGGCCATTAGGAGAAGTCAACGCATTATCCCATATACTTCCATCTGTAAACCAGGTATGGTATATTTCATTTGCACATTGTTCCCCACCATAAGCATACATATTGGTCAGCATGACCATGCCGAGAGGATTGACCCCGTGCAACCAGTGAAGGTATTGCTCGGCTACTTCTTTGTACAGTGATTGATTAGTCGAATTGATATTAAATGTATTGAAGTCCAAGTTTTGGCTGCCCGCATTGGCATGCACTTGATTATGTCCCCAATGATATTGAGCATCCGCGAGATAAGAACGATACAGATCGGTAGCACTATTGTAATCATTGATTGAAAACAAATAGTTCATACCGGCTTTTTGATTGCGAATATTATTGGCAACCGTGGAAGAAACACCTGTTAAAGATGCAAAGCGCAACAAAGCAAGTTGTTGGGGTATCCAATAAGGTCCCCACCAGTTTATTTTATAGGGATTGACATTTGTATAATTTGTTTCTCCAAATGTTTTATATTCTGACTTATTGGTAAGGGCATAGAGATAGACAGAAGCCACAAATGCCCTATCGAGTTGTTCCGCAGCGTCCGCATCGGCATCACCAGATTTGATATCCCCATCATCGCAATTGAGATCATAAACCGTAAAATTTGAGGTAGTTATTTTTGATCTGGCCCAGGCAGCTTCTGCCCGATTGGATAAATCTTGTGCATATACTGATAGAGCAGGAATATTTTTAATTACCCAGGATGCTACAGAAAACATGGCAGCTCCGGAGATCGTAGCGCTGGTACATTCAGGAACATAATATCGCGGTCTGGTATCGGCACTCGGTGGATTCATTTCATTATAATTATCATTACCCACTTTGAGCAATAAGCCATTGGTACCGGTAGCATCCTGCATTCGCTTTAAGAAATCCAGTTCATACATCACTTCATCTATAATATCCGGGATACCATTTCCTGATTCAGGGATATTATAATTATCCTTGAAAACATTAGGATTCATGGTATAAGCCTCAAGCAACTGGATGATTGCGCTCATGGCAAACGTGGTGTATTTGTTTTTATCTCCGGCATCCATCCAGCCACCGTGGACATCCCGTGCTGTACTTGCATCGGTTTTTGCCCATCGGCTACGGGCAGCAAAATCCTGATCTGGCCCGCTAAACATTGCTCCATCGGTCCATTTAGCATCTGTATACGGGGTTTGTTTCGCATAATTGATTCGCTGATAATAGTACATGCGCATGGCTTGCCTGAGTACTTCATCATAGACATTGTCATTGATTTCAAATCTGAATGATCCTATATTATTTCCTACATCAAAAATATAATATGAACCCGGTGCACTGACAGAAGTAAAATCAAACCACCATCCACGATCACCCGACTGGGTATGAGTCGCTCCGCCACCCCAAGAAGTGATCGTACCACTGAATACGATGGCATCGTTATCCCATCTTCTAACCTGGTATTGATTGGCACCGGTACTGGCATTAAATACCTCTCCCGCATTATTACCGACCTGGGGATCAGCGATGACAGCTACTTTTTTGGATCCCGGTAAATACCCAAATTGATCAATGTTAATATGATAAGTAGTATTTACTGGAGCGCCGGATGCGCTTGAAATAAATATCCAAAACAAAGTGGATATCAGGATTTTTTTCATGTCAATGATTTTTACCGTAGTATAAAATTACAAAACGAATCGAGTTTGGTAAAATAGTATATGGGTGCTAAAAATTAATTATTTCAATTTTTTTAATAAGGAGATCCCAGTACAATCTTTATCAAGATCTCATTACTAAGACAATTTGGCAATCAACTTTCTGTTTTTCCTGTTATGAATAAATCGATAAATGATAGAATACATCACCGGTAAAATCAACAAAGTCAAAATAGTAGATGTGACCAATCCTCCGATCACGACGCGGGCCAATGGTTTTTGAGTTTCACTGCCGATACCTGTAGCGATCGCAGCCGGTATCAATCCGATCGCAGCCATCAAAGCCGTCATGACCACAGGCCTAACTCTGCTGATGACTCCGTTGCGAATAGCCTCATCGAGTCGCATACCTTCATCGAGATTTTTTCTAAATACGCTGATCAAGATCACTCCGTTCTGGATACATACACCGAATAAAGCTATAAATCCTATACCCGCGCTGATACTAAAATTCATTTTTGTAATATGCAACGCAAGAATACCTCCTATTAATGCAAATGGTACATTCATGATTGTAAGCAAAGAATCTTTCGCATTGCCAAATGTGACAAACAACAGTAAAAAGATAACCAACAGACAAACCGGTACTACCTGGCTCAGTGTTTTCGTGGCGCGCTGTTGATTCTCAAATTCCCCATTCCATGAAATACTATATCCTGTCGGAATCTGAATCTGTGCATTGACTTTATCCTGTGCTTCTTTGATCGTACTGCCTAAATCACGACCCCGGATTGAAAATTTCACAGTGATATATCTTACATTATTATCGCGATAAATAAATGCAGGTCCCGTGAGGATCGTCATATGACTTATCTCTTTGAGTGGTATTTTATTGCCTTCCATGGTCGGTATCATCAAGTTTTCGATATCTTCCTGATCCAATCGATATGGCTCCTGGTATCTCAATCGTATATCAAATTTTCTTTCACCTTCATATAATTGAGTTGCCGCTTTACCACCAATCGCCATTTCGATGATGGCATTTGCATCGCTGGTACTCACTCCGTAGGTGGCCATTTTTTGTTGATCGAGCTCGATTCGAAATTCGGGTTGACCAAGATTGCGAATGATGCCCAGATCTTCGACACCTTTAATACCTTTTAAAACATTGTATATTTTGGTAGCACTGGTATCCAATATATTAAAATCTTTTCCAAATATTTTTACTGCCAATGCGGCCGGTACTCCTGCCACCGCTTCGGCCACATTATCGCGAATGGGTTGAGAATAATTAAACACGACTCCCGGATATTTACTGAGGCTGTCGTTCATCTCCCTGACCAATTCATCATACGTTATTTTTCTTTTCCATTCAGGTTGATGATAAAGGTCCACTGCGATTTGCACATTAAAAAATCCTTTCGGGTCTGTGCCATCGTTGGTTCGGCCCACTTGTACAAGGGTGTGTCTGACTTCATTAAATTTTCTTAGATCCGATTCTATTTTTGAAGAAATACTATCTGCTTCATCGAGCGAGACACTCCTGGGAAATTCAGCGCTCACCCATAAAGCACCTTCATTTAATTCGGGTAAAAATTCGGAACCTAAAAATTTAGCCGAGGCAAAGCTTCCTGTCATAATGATACATGCAACGATCAAACTTGCCTTTTGATGATTAAACACAAAATCAAATAACCGTGTCACTATTTTTTCTATGAATATTACAATTGGATTGTGTTTTTCCTTTACATTTTTTTGTAATAAAATACTCGATAAAGCCGGTACTAAAGTCAATGTAAGAATCAATGCGCCTAATAATGCAAAACCTAAGGTATAGGCCAGGGGTGAAAACATTTTGCCTTCTACTTTTCTGAATGCAAATATGGGGATGAGACAAGTAAGGATAATGAGCTTCGAAAAGAAGATAGCTTTACCCATTTCAGCTCCCTTCGTCTTAAACAGACCCAGTTTAGCAAGTTTATTAAACTTCAGCATACCGACTTCCATAGCTTTATGATCCAACGCTACAAACAGACCTTCGACCATCACCACAGCACCATCGATGATGATACCAAAGTCGACAGCACCCATACTGAGCAGGTTTGCATTCATACCTTTGAT
>CALMKY010000325.1 GCA_937867195.1 uncultured Saprospiraceae bacterium
AATGCTTTATCATTCCAATAATCATACATTACATCACCCTGGCTGGCATACTGTTTAAACACATACCAGCTAATGAATATCGGAATGCCGGCAAAATTAAATAAACAAAACACTTTTTCCTTTTCGTCATACCGCACGAAAGCAGATAAATGCATATCCTCATCCGGTAACCACGAAATGTTTTTGTGATCAGCGATGCATGAAAACTGTTTGCGCAACAAAATAAGTTTTTTGGTACCTTCAAAAATCGTCCGTTCGACAGTTCCAGGCTGATCCAAGCGCATTAATTTGTCCCATTGAATAATCGGTCGGTGCATCCATCGATTGTCATAGGATTTACCCGGATCATGCAGATAACTGTAATCATTTGTATATCCGATTTCATCACCGTAAAACAACATGGGCAGACCGCCGATAAAAAAGCTATGTGCCTGCATGAGCAGGATTTTTTTAATCGATTGATTGATCAGCTGGCTGTCTTTTCTTTCAATGGCATATTCCAATCCGCAAAGGGAGGCCAGGGATCCACTGATGCGGGCATCGTTTGTTTTCGGATTAACAGAAAACAAGGCCCCTTTGGCAACCGACCCTTCATATTCTCCCGAATAATATTGTTTTAAATACAATCGATGAGGATAAGCCTCAAAACCAGCATCGTATATAGCCTGATCTGAAAACCCAAGTCCAATATCATCGTGACAACGGGTGTACGTAATCCAGGAGGTACCCAGTGGCTTTTCTAAAAGTTTGTATTGTTCATTGCGCAGGACTTTTGTTTTTCCTGTAGCAAGAGCATCCCATTGCAAAGCCATTAACGTCGCATTATAGGCAAAATCACATTCGCGGGCCAGGTAAGCGTCGGTACCAAAATATTTCATGATTTCTTCGGGCGATACGATGGCTTCCCCTAACAAAGCCATGCCCGGAGCTGCAAGATTGACAACCTGCTTAATCAATCTAAGCAATAAATGTGCCTTTGGTAAATTTTGACAGGTAGTACCAATTTCCTTCCAAATAAAAGCAGGAGCATCTATTCTCAAGATATCCACTCCAAGATTGGCATAGAAAAATATGGTATCGACCATTTCGATCAATACTTTATAATTTTTGTAATTGAGATCCCATTGGTAATGATGGAATACGGTCATGACCCATCGATTACAATCTTCGATAAACGTAAAATTTCCCGGACTGCTTTCTGGAAATATTTCCGGCATGGCCTGATCATATTGATCCGGTATCGACCGATCCGGAAACATATAATAATAATCCATGAACTCTTTAATGCCGGCTTTCGCCTTTTTAGCCCATTCGTGCTTATAGGATGTATGATTCAATACGATATCCAGCATGACATACATACCGCGATCATGCATGGTTTTGATGAGTCGCCTGAGATCATCCAATGTGCCGAAGCGTTCATCGATTGTCCGAAAATCAGATACGGCATATCCTCCATCACTTTCGTCTTTGGGAGATTGAAAAATGGGCATCAAATGGATGGTATTGACTCCCAAAGACAATAGATAATCCAGGTGCGATGCCAGATCATTGAGTTTACCTGCAAAACGGTCGACATACAAACTCATGCCAACCAACTGGTTTGATAAGAACCATCCCTGATTGGCTGTTTTATGTCTATCTAATTCGCAGAGTTTATGGTCACGATGTTGTCGAGCCAGGTCGGTAATTCTTTTTAATTCACTTAATGCCTTTTCGCTCTGATCCTGATACAATTCCTTCAGTATATCATGGATTTCAGCCTCAGATTTGTTCCATTTGTTTTCTACTTCATTCACGGAAGATATCGAATCAAAATAATTAAAAAATGATCATTAGCGAAAAAATCCGCTTCGTTTATCCCAATCAAAAAAATCTAAGTAATCGAAGACAGGCGAATGCAATTCACCAATCCATTAAAAGGACAGCAATATTACAACGAAATGGTTAAATTCATACCAAATTACTTTATGAAAATAGACCTGGATGAACTATTCAATGCAGGAATATTGAACGAAGGTCAAGTGACTCAGATCCGGGATTTTTATAAATCCAAAGCTGACACGGCACCGACTACATTATTGCGCATCGTTTCCATCATCGGTGTTTCTTTGATTGGTATTGGTATACTCTATATTTTAGCACATAACTGGGATACACTATCTAAATGGACCAGATTGACCATATCCTTATTGCCGTTGATTGCATGCCAGACGACCGGTATGTATGCGCTTATTAAAAAGAGAGATTCACAAGTTTGGAATGAGACCATTGCCCTGGGAATATTTTTTTCAGTGGGCATTGCGATGGCACTGATTAGTCAGATCTACAATATCGAAGGAAATCTGCATGATTTTTTATTGTGGTGGATCACCCTGACGATTCCTTTATCACTCTTATTTGACAGTGCCGGATCTTCGATCGCTGTCTGGATCTGCATCGGGTGGTTGCTAACAACTTCCGATTGGAATAAAACCGGCGACGAAGATATATTTCATTCTTTATTGATCGTCGTATCTCTTGCTATCTATATTATCAAAGCCTTTCGCAATGAAAAATTATTTATCTGGAGGTGGCATCACTGGGTCGTGCCGGTCGTATTATTGTTATATTATTTCTCGGTCTTCCATAATGAATGCAATAAAATAAATTTTGCTGCTTTATTAGTATGCTCCGGTATCGGTATTCGAATTGGAAAATCATCCAGACTGGAACACATGACCTGGATGAATGGATTTATGATGTTGGGATTACTGGGTATTACGATTATATCTTATATTTTTTCGTTTCGGGACTTTTGGAACGAAATGAAAACCTCTTATTGTGACTTTTCTCAACTTTATCTGGTACCCGTCGTCGCCGGGATGCTGGTGATTGGATATTCTATATGGAATGATCTGAGAAAGTCAAAGCATATTTCTGCACTGATTTCGTCATTACCCATTTTCTTTATCCTGGTTGACCTTGCAGGACCAACCTTACCTGTCACTATGATCTGGCTGATCATAAACCTCATAATTTTAACCTTGATCGGTACTTTTATTTACCATGGAATTCAAACCGGCAAATGGTTGTTCTTGAATGGCGGTTTATTACTCTTGATCGTTTGGGTTATATGCAGGCACAATGAAAGTCATCTCAGTTTTGTGGTACGGGGAATCATCTTTATTGCGCTGGGCCTGCTTTGTTTTGGAATGAATGTGTACCTGCTTAAAATGAATAAAAAATGAAAACTTCCGGATTCAAATTTTTATTTATAATCCTTTGCCTGGGTCAGTGGCTGTTGATTGGAAAATGGATAGTAGATGCCGAGAAAATTAATACCCTGGGTACATTTGTAAAAATTCCATGTGTGCAGGTTGATCCGATCGATCCGCTTCGGGGCACATATCTTACCATCAGGCCGGAACCAAATCAAATATTTTTTGACGATCGTTCCAAATACAAATCACTGGATGAAATCTGGATTAACTACAGACAAGTAAAGGAGGATGATTATTCGTTTGATTTTGCTCAACCCACCAATGAAAATCCTAAAAACCTGGTGTACATCAAAGCTAAAGTGCAATCTGTTTATCCTGCAGACTCCTTACAACATTCCAAATACTTTGCAACAATTGAGTTTCCAATCTATAAATATTATGTCAATGAAGCCGAGGCTCCTTCTATTGCCGATAAATACAATAAAGCCTTGAATGATACTACCCAAAAAGTTTATTTCGGCGCATTTGTATTGAAGGGTCAGGTTCGCGTATCCAGTCTTTGGGTTGGAGGTCAGCAATTCTAAGATTTTTTTAAATTAAATTAATTTTACAGAACTTTTTATCAACACATTACATTCCTTTATAATCATCCGCATCAAAATATTCTAATATATATTGAATTATCAGTTGTATTACATAACCAATTAAATATTTACAAATGAAAAAGTTTTTTGTCTCTTACTTGGTATTACTTTTTTTATTTTCTTGTACCAAAGAATCTATTAATGAAAGTTCACTTGAATCAAGGGCTTCTGATCAATCATCGATAAACTTGATTTTACCATTGGATTTACTTGCGAATATTCCATGTGCCAACGGTGGTGCAGGAGAAGACGTACAGTTTTCCGGTTCTTTACATGCTTTATTTCATGTTTCTGTTTCTGCATCAGGAGTTGTAAATTTATACTCCCATTTTCAACCTATGGGAGCTAAAGGTATCGGTCAGACAACTGGCGACGTTTACAATGCGACCGGAATTACCCAGGATCATGTCACTTTAAAAAAAGGAATCGGTGAAACTTTTATTAATAACTTTAGGCTTATTGGACCTGGCCCTGGCAACAATTTAGTTATTCATGAAACATTTAAAGTGAATGTTAATGCAAACGGCGAATTGGTTGTATTACTTGACCACACTTCCGTGGATTGTAAATAGAATCTTAAATTACAAAGGGAGCACAATTTGTTTTGGGCTCCTTTATTATTCATTCTCCACTTTAATCACCCAGGCATACTTACCCGGTAATTTCTTCGGCAAGGTGATCAAATAATCACCATTCGACAATTGAGTCCAGGGAATGGCTTTCTTTACACCCAACATATACATCGATGATTTCTTAGCCGGTGAAATATTTTTTACCGTCAACGTCGAATTTTTCAACTGATCTGCAATGATGTAAGTGTATTTACCGTCTTTACTAACTGTGTACTTCATATGATCACCTTCTTTATAATCTGCTCTTCCGCGAGTTGCATAAATGGCTTCACCATTGATTTTCATCCAATCACCCATTTCTCCGAGTCGCTTGACGCTTTCAGTTGGAATGAGACCTTCTGAAGTCGGACCTACATTGAGTAAATAATTTCCACCTTTGGCAGCCACATCGATTAAATTATATATGAGTTTATCGGTCGGCTTCCAGTTATGATCGTTCTTTTTATATCCCCAGGTATCATTCATCGTCATGCAGGTCTCCCAATCATAATTAGAAGTACCGGATAAGATCTCTTGCTCCGGTGTACCGAAATCTCCGGCGGCATCATCGTATTCGTTCATACCTTGCATACCTTTACGACCTTTACCGATGCGATTATTGATGATGATGCTGGGTTTGAGATCTTTTATAAACGCATATAGATCTTTTCCCTGTTCCTCGGTCCATTCCGGGACCCATTCCCCATCAAACCACAAGACCGCCGGATCGTATTTAGTGATCAGCTCTTTGATCTGGGGTTTAAGATAATTTTCCCTATAATGATTCCAGTCAGCATTCGGGTTGTTTTGGTGAGGATAATCCTTTTTCGACTCTGCATCCGGTTGGTGCCAATCCATTATAGAATGGTAAAAACAAAGTTTAATCCCTGCATTTTTACAGGCATCTGCCAGTTCTTGCATGACATCTCTTTTAAAAGGCGAAGTATCCATAATATCGTACGTGGTTACTTTGGAATCCCACATACAGAATCCGTCATGATGTTTTGAAGTAATCACAATGTATTGTACACCGGCTCCTTTGGCAATGGCTACCCATTTTTTAGCATCAAATTTGGTAGGATTAAATTGTTTGGCGTATTCTTCATAAATA
>CALMKY010000326.1 GCA_937867195.1 uncultured Saprospiraceae bacterium
TTTAATTCATCCATGGTAGGGGTGCCACGTGTATGAAAGCTTTCGACAGTTTTTAGTCCCCATGCTTGGCCTTTGGAACGTTCTTCCCGATTCCAAACGATGGTTTCATAATCAGGATCCAGGATCAATCTGGCCGTCGGATTGGCTATTTCGATTCGATTCCCGCCCGGTTCGTAGAGATACAGAAAGAAAGTTTGTTGAATGGCATGCTTATGGGGCCCGGTTTCTATAAATACATTATTTTCCAAAGCGATATCGGCTGCTAATAAAACCTCTTCCCGGCTATTGACAGCGTATGTAAGGTGATGAAATCTTCCATTCAATCCGGAATGATCTTCAGTAATGGCCAGGTCATACGATTTATTATTCACTGAGATCCATACTCCTTTTGTTTCTTCTTCAAACCGAATGGTCTCCGTCATCCTGCCTCCCAACACGTTTAATTGAAAATCTTTAAATGCATAGATGTCTTTGGCTAATAAATTAAGATGATCGATTCTGCGAACATTCATACCACGTCCTGGAAACCTGCTATTGGTATTTTTCAATGCAGAACGGGTTTCTTCTATCGGTTTATATTTATTAGAATCAAAATACAATTCACATAGATGACCATCCGGATATTTAAAGCGATATGCTTTACCATAACTACATTCATGATCGATCCAGCCGATCCCCAAGCCGGCAGACTCGATTGCATGTACCCTTTGATGTAACGCATCAGCTGATCGGGTGCGCCAGGCAAAATGACCCATTCCGGCATGTTTGTAAGGTGTCAATTTCAATGTATGATGTTCGTAATCATCATATGCCCGTAAATATGCACTGGTATCTTTAATTTCAGTAATATACATCCCGAGGATCTCAGAAAAGAACCGCAGACTTTGATCAAATGCAGGAGTATACAACTCTACATGAGCAAGATGAGCCAATTCCCAGGTAAGATTATTCATGGAATGGTGAATGGAATTGGTGAATGCGGAATGGTGAATGCGGAATTGGGAAAGTGAAAGAAATATTGTCGCAAAATAAAGCCATGGTAATTCCGAAATCGCCATTCCCAATTCCACATTTATTTTGCACCCCAAACATCTTTTGCTGTTTTTACTACCAATTCAAGTTTTCTCCATTGATCATCTTCACTCAGATTGTTTCCATGATGGGTAGAAGAAAATCCGCATTGTGGGCTGATACCTAATTGATTCAAAGGTATGTATTTGGATGCTTCCTGTATCCGGGTCACAAGATCTGCTTCAAGTTCCATATGGCTGGTCTTGGAAGATATGATTCCCAAAATCACGCGCTTGTTTTTAGGAACAAATCTCAATGGAGCAAAATCGCCACTTCGTTCATCATCATATTCGAGGAAATAGGTGTTGACATCTATATTATTAAATAAAATTTCTGCTACCGGTTCATAACCACCTTCTGCAAACCAGGTCGATTTATAGTTTCCGCGACAAAGATGTATGGCTAAGTGGAGATCATCCGGTCTGTGCGAGATCACTGAATTTATAAGTGAAGCATAGGTCCGGGGTAATTCATCCGGATCTTCGCCACGTTGCCTGGCTCCCTCTCTCATCTTCGGATCACATAAATAAGCAAGATTGGTATCGTCTAACTGGATATAACGAGATCCGGCATCATATAAATGATTGATTTCTTCCTTATATGCTTCAGATAAATCATGAAAAAACAAATCCATATCGGGATAGGATTGAATGTCGATGGCTTTGCGACCACCCCTGAAATGAATCATAGTCGGTGAGGGAATGCATACTTTTGGCGTTTTTGTAACTACCGATTTAAGAAATTTAAAATCATTCACCTGGATATCGTGCTGATGTCTAAGCTTGCCGGTTACGCTCAAGACGGGAGGTGTCCATTTATCGTCAGCAGGTTTAGCATTTGGATTTGCACCAATACCGCCGGTTACACTGACTCCATCCAATTCCTTTAAAAAATCAAGGTGAAAGTAATCCCTTCGGTATTCACCATCGGTAATGGACTCCAATCCGATACTTTCCATTTTAGAAACAGCCTCTTGAATGGCTTTGTCTTCAATCGATCTTAATTCGCTTGCTGTCATTTTTCCTTCTTTCCAAAGATTGCGGCTCTCCTTTACTTCTTTAGGTCTGAGAAGGCTACCTACGTGATCGGCTCTAAACATGATTCTTTATTTGTAGTAAAAATAAATAATGTATTCATTTCATTTTCATTAAAAGATTCATAAGGATTGAAAATAAT
>CALMKY010000327.1 GCA_937867195.1 uncultured Saprospiraceae bacterium
AAAACTGAGGATTGGCAGTTACGTTTTTAATAAATCCTTTTTGTTTATCAATAAATGATCTGAAGGCGGCTGTGTCTTTCCTTGGTTCTGTAAAGTAAAGGTAGACCAGCTGAAATAATAATTCTAAAGCAGCCGGTGATGCATTACCGTTTAATCCTTCATAATTATTATCAATATAAGGATTTACTCCAACGATTTTCCCTGTAAGTCTTTTTTGCAGCTGAGTCTGATCCAGCTTGCCAATGCCGGCATTGCTAATGAAAGAAGTCGCAAAACTTGTATTGATTTCATCGTTATCACCATATTGTGATCCTCCTCCGGGACTGAATGAATTCATTATGATTTCATCATTCTTAAAATCCGTCTTTTTCAAAACCACTTTAACCCCATTTTTCAATGTAAATTCTTTGGTTCCAATCAGTTCATTCGATTTTTCACTGAGAATATCCACTGCCATCAGATCCTTACTAATCAATGCATCATTACTTACTTTATCTTCATAGGGTGTGATGTTCATCGATTTCACATTATTCAGTAATTGATGGATATCATTTTCAGTAGGGTAGGTGACACCGGTTTTTTCAGGGCCTGTGACCAGGATGACCCGTGATTTGTCCGATACCCATTTTTTGGGAAGTAGATTGATTTCGGTAAGATCGATGGTCGAAATCAGTTTTTTTGCTAAATCAAATTCTTGTTCGGGACTCATGATGAATTCATGTTCCATAAAATTGGATACATAGCTTTCAATAATATTGCCTGATTCGGTTTTGTCTTTTTCTTTCACAGCAGACTCATATTGTCTGATTAATTCTTCTTTTTGCCGGTCGAGTTCTGATTTATTGAATCCATATTTTGCTGCTCTTTCATTTTCAACCAGGACCGCCTCCATGCCCTTCAATGCATTTCCATCATTGACAGAAATAATACTACTATATGCATTAAGATTGGCTAAAAAATCTCCAAAACTTGAAGACGCAAAATTATAAGGCGGATTAGGTTTTTGTGTCAGTTCTTCCAACCTGGCACCAATCATTGCATTATAAATGTTAACCATCAAATTATTTCGAAAATCTCCTATAGTAGTTGGCATCTTTTTCGTAAACTTATTGATTACTTGAACCGAACTATTTGGTAATTCTTTGTCTGTGGCAATCAGTATTTTGGTATCATCGTGCATCGGCACTTCATACGTTTCTCTTTTTCTCACATTGGTTGGCGATGCCGGAATTTTTCCAAATCGGGATTTTAGATCTGCCTCCATTTTATCCAGATCTACATCACCTACTGCCATGATGGCCATGAGCTCGGGTCTGTACCAATCTTTATAAAACCTCTTTACTGCTTCATAACTAACTTTTTCAAGAACCTCAGGCTTACCAATTGGCAATCTTTCGGCATAATGCGAATTTGATAAAAGGACGGGGATCATTTTTTGAAATATTCTTTGATTTGGGCTCAAACTATTACGCCATTCCGAGATGACGACTCCTCTTTCTTTATCTATTTCCACAGGGTCAAAACTTACACCGTTGGCCCAATCTTCCATGACCAATAATCCTTTATCCAATTTATCCGGTTGATCCGATCTCACCTGCAATTGATATACGGTTTCATCAAAACTGGTATGTGCATTTAAATCTGCACCAAATTGTGTCCCGACTGATTCAAGGTAATTTACTAATTCTTGTTTTTTAAAATGGGTGCTTCCATTAAATGCCATATGCTCCACAAAATGCGCAACACCAAGCTGATCGTTATCCTCCATGATCGATCCGGTATTGACAGCAAGTCTCAGCTCAACCCGCTTCTCAGGTCTGGCATTTTTACGAATATAATAAGTCATGCCATTTGACAATTTACCTATGCGTACGGCAGGATCCACGGGAACTTTGGATGCAAGGTCTAAACCGACTGATGATGACTCTACCGATGGCACCGCTGGTTTTGGCGGAGCTGGAGCCGTTACAACGGGTGGTGGGGGAGTGGAAGGTGGAGTAGGAGCGCTGGCTACTTTGGTTACTTTTTGACTACAAGCATATGCTATGATCATCAAAGTAAAAGCGAACAGTTTTAAATGCAATTTCATATTGTAGTTGAGTTTAAAATATAGTGAATGGATGATCCCAATTTATACTTAGAGGCATATCAGATGCCTCGTCCCATATTCATATTTTTCATTTGCTGCATCATATTGGCCATGCCTTTACCAGAGCTCATCTGCTGCATCATTTGTTTCATTTGATCAAATTGCTTCAGGAATGCGGATACTTCCAGGTTGGATTGTCCGCAACCCTTTGCAATCCTGATTTTTCTTTGCGTATTGAGTAAATCAGGATTAGCTCTTTCCTGGGGAGTCATGGATTGAATGATCGATTCTACTTTCTTAAAGGCACTGTCATTGATGTCAACATCCTTGAGTGCTTTGCCTACTCCGGGCATCATGGAAACCAGGTTTTTTAAATCTCCCATTTTTTTAATTTGATTGATTTGTGCCAGGAAATCATTAAAATCAAATTTGTTCTTGCGTATTTTTTTCTCCAGTTCTTTAGCTTCTTTTTCGTCAAACTGCTCCTGTGCTTTTTCGACGAGGGTCACGATGTCTCCCATGCCAAGAATACGCTGGGCCATCCTATCCGGGTAAAACACATCCAATGTATCCATTTTTTCACCCATGGAAACGAATTTGATAGGTTTACCAACGGTGTATTTGATCGACATCGCAGCTCCGCCACGAGTATCACCGTCCAGTTTGGTCAAGACGACCCCATCGTAATTGATTGCTTCATTAAATGCGGCGGCTGTGGTGACGGCATCCTGACCTATCATCGAGTCTACTACAAACAGGGATTCACCCGGATTAACTGCAGCCTTGACGTTTTTAATTTCCGTCATCATAGCTTCATCGAGCGTGGTGCGCCCTGCAGTGTCAATGATGACCACATCGTTACGATTTTGTTTGGCTTGTAAAATGGCATGCTCTGCGATTTCGACAGGATTTTTATTTTCCATTTCTTTGAACACCGGCACATTGATTTGTTGTGCAAGTGTAGATAACTGGTCGATGGCTGCAGGTCTGTAAACATCTCCAGCTACCAAGAGTGGATTTTTCCCTTTTTTTGTTTTTAAATAATTGGCCAGCTTCGAAGAAAAAGTAGTTTTACCCGAACCTTGTAGCCCTGCCACCAGAATCACACTCGGATTATCTTTTAAATTGATCCCTGCACTCTGTCCACCCATCAGGTCAGTCAATTCATCGAATACGATTTTGATCATGAGTTCACCCGGCTTTACGGCTTTGAGGACATTTTCGGTGCCGAGTGCTTTATCTTTTATTTTATCCGTAAAATCCTTCGCAATCTTATAATTGACATCCGCAGCTACGAGGGCTCGTCGGATTTCTTTA
>CALMKY010000328.1 GCA_937867195.1 uncultured Saprospiraceae bacterium
GTAGGTTTCTATCAACCCAATCACCGATTTTGCACCCGATTCATCTTTATGCCTTGATATATTTTCATACATAAGATCGTTCAGTCGCTGAATACCACGATAGGTGATGGCCATGTAGAGATTTTCTTTGCTCTGAAAATAAAAGTATATGCTGCCTTTACTCATTCCTGCTTCAGCCGCTATGTTTTCCATTTTCGCATTGGTAAAGCCAACTGCTTCAAAAATGCGTTCTGCGGCATCGAGAATCATAACTTCCTTGAGGTCTCTTTTTCCCATTGGTCTGCAAACTTAGTCAAATATGGTAACTTTTATACTGGTATCTTTGCCAGGACAAATCAAAAAGTTTTACCTATTTAAGAGGTTGAGAATATGGCGATTAGAATTACAAATGAATGTATTAATTGTGGGGCATGCGAGCCAGAATGTCCCAATAACGCAATTTATGAGGGTGGAATTGAATGGGCTATTGCGGATGGAAATATTCTGACAGGCTCTTATAAATTGTTTGATGGCACAGAAGTAGATGCTGCTTCTAAAAATAAGCCTGTGGAAAATGACTATTATTTTATTGTTCCTGATAAATGTACAGAATGTAAGGGATTTCACGACGAACCTCAATGCGCAGCAGTCTGTCCCGTTGATTGTTGTATACCGGACGATGATCATAAGGAAAGTGAAGATCAATTATTGGCTAAAAAAGCAAGATTACACCTGTAAGATGACGAGCATTCTGCAGCGTAAGATGGATAGAATGAGTTACAATTGAGGTCTTCGATATAAATTAAGGTTGGGGAAGTAGGAATTTGACGAATGATGATAAACCATAGCTGGTCCTGCTTCCAAGATTTCTTATTCTTTCTTACATCGAATATAGTATTGCGTACGTATGCACTATTTAACCAAATGAATTCAGGTTTCAAAGATTGTAATCTTAACAGGAGTTCCCCACATCATAAGTGAAAATTCTTCATGAATCGGTTTTATGTTGACCTTGACTTTTTTCCCTTCTATTTTTAATTGATCCGGCATATGAATGGGTCGATATTTTTCACCATCATCCGATATGATAGCCCAGAATCCGGTGGCGATATTAATATATTCTACTGTGCCTGTAATTTGTTTTGATTTCATAAAAATAAAATTCTGATACAATATTACAATAGGATTATTCAGACGGACAAAATTTTTCGATGGTTTGCTTAAGAAAACGGATCATCTCCTGCTGTTCCTTGATCGTATCATTTTGCTGGTTAACAATATCTTCCAGGGGATTGGTATATTGAGTGTGTTCAAAAGTCTGTAATCGCATTTGCACATTCCATACTTCCCGGACATTCTCTACAGGTACATGATAAGGTTTGTAGTATTCGTTATCTGAGATTAATAAAAAAGATCTCTTACTGCGAATCATGTTCCGTACCCTTTTAACGACTACATCTGTATTGGTCACGATGACATAGACGTGATCGTCTTTAATACCATATGTCCATTGGTTGGGTTCAATAAAATTGCAAATGACGATGTCTCCTGAAAACAAAGCAGGCTCCATGCTGTCTCCCGATACATCAAAAGATCGGTGAGTGCCCTGACTAAATCTAAAATCGGGTAGGGAATATGTCGGTAATTCACTGTAGAATACCGGATCTGCGAGATCACTCACATAACCTGCCTGCGCAGGTACCGGTACGTGGACAATCCGTTCCGTGTTTCGGGCATCGGTGACTACAGTCAGTACTCTAAAATCGGATTTAGGACTTTCATTGATAAACATGGGGCCGGAACCACTGGTAATATAGGAATAACTAATTTCGTATTGATTGCATACTTTTCTAATCAGGTCAGGCTGTAAATCAATCGAAGAATGCAAAATATTATAAAGGTTATCCGGGAGATAATCTATGGACATGGCAAATTGTCTAAACGAGGACACTTTCTCCATTTCACACAACCGCATGATGCACGTATAAAGTCTTTCTGCGGATAAATTCATATTACAAAATTAGTATATATGTTATTGGCTCAAATATAAGCACAAAAATCAAATATTATAACTTTTTATAATATATTTTTTTACTCTTCCAGTTTAAAATGACTGAGCGATTTTTAAGAAATCGACTGCATCGAGAGAAGCACCCCCGACCAATGCACCGTCCACATCAGGCTTTACAAAAATATCCCTGGCGTTAGAACCTTTTACACTTCCTCCATATAAAATTGTAATAGAGTCTGCCAATGCCTGATTGTATTTTTTTGAAATGCAATGTCGAATGAAAGCATGCATGTCCTGGGCTTGTTCTGGGGATGCCGTCAGCCCTGTGCCGATGGCCCAAATTGGCTCGTAAGCAATTATGATTTTCGAAAATTCTTCTGCTGATAGGTGAAAAAGACCATCCTGTAATTGTTTCTCTACAAATGCATTTTGCCCCTGAGCAGTGCGTATTTCAATGGGTTCACCCACACAATAGATCGGTGTCATTCCACTTTTAATTACTGCTTGAGATTTCTTTGCGAGTAAATCGTCGGTTTCGTGAAAATACTGCCTTCGTTCTGAATGACCCAGGATAACGTAATCAACTCCGATCGATTGGAGCATGGGAATCGAGATGGCCCCGGTATAGGCACCTTTCGATTCTTGATGTACGTTTTGTGCTCCTAATTGAATTGGTGAATCTTTTATGATTTGATTGACCGCTACCAAATGGGTGTACGGAGGGATCACTATCATTTTGGGATCAGTTTCTTTATAGTTTTCCTTCAATTTTAAGATTAGGTCCAGGCCTTCTTCCAGATTGGTATTCATCTTCCAGTTTCCTGCTACGATTTTCGTTCTAGCCATGATATTTAGATATTAAAAATTTGAGGCGCAAAGGTAAATATTAAGCAGTTTTCGAAAAAGATATTGACCATCCCTGTTTCCTTATTTTCGAAAAAAATATATATAGTTTATTGTTTTCCAATGATTACTTCCGGATTTTGATAAAATTAATATTCTGGCAGATGATTTTTATTCGAAATGAGTTTATTTTGTGCGTTCTCAGCATATGTCTTCAAAGAAAATCCCCTTTTATGAAAGGGACTTAAGTTGGTTGTCATTTAATCATCGAGTATTACAGCAAGCCAAAGACCCCACCGTACCGTTGCTTGACCGACTCAAGTTCATGGCTATTTATTCTTCTAATCTTGAAGAATTTTTCAGGGTAAGGGTCGCCAATGTGCGCAACCTGATAAAAGTAGGTAAGGGCACCCGGCGGGCGCTTGATTTTGAACCGCAGGTTTTGCTTAAATCCATACTGCACGTTGTTAATCAGCACCAGCACGAACTCAGTACGCTGTTTAATAAAGAATTATTGCCAGCATTAAGGGCCAATGGCATATTCATTCTCAATCCGGATGTACTGACATCAGCTCAACTTGAGTTTGTGGATAATTATTTTAAAGAATCACTGCAAGCTTATGTTCAACCCATCTTGCTGAAAGGAAATAAAATCAAACCTTTTTTGCAAAGTGGGGCTTTATACCTTTATCTGCATTTATTGGAGAAAAAAGGTCTGCAAAAAAGAGAAGATCAATATGCTATTGTAAGGTTGCCTTCTGATATTTTATCGAGATTTGTGGTACTGCCTTCATCTAAAAAAGACCAACATCAGCTTATGTTTTTAGATGATATTGTCAGAATGTGCGTTAAATATATTTTCCCGGGATACAATCTGAAAAATAGCTATTCAATCAAACTTACCCGCGACTCAGAATTATACATAGACGATGAATACAAAGGGGATCTGGTGGCTAAGATCAAGAAGAGTTTAATTAAAAGAAATGTCGGACCGGTTTCAAGATTGGTCTATGACCGGACCTTGCCTAAGGAGATGTTGAGATTTTTTCAAAATACTTTTGAATTAATCAATGTCGATATGATCCCGGAAGGTAAGTACCATAATAATTTTGACTTCTTTAAGTTTCCCGATTTTGGCATGTCCGAATTAAAAGAGCAGGTATTAACCCCGTTGGTTTACCATCCGCTGGAAGATGCTGAAAACATATTTAAAACCATCGCCAAAGGAGATCATATGATTCATGTACCGTATCAACGATATGAATCTGTGATCAAGTTTTTTGAAGAAGCTTCCAAAGATGATCAGGTTACCGATATTAAAGTAGTTCAATACCGGGTTGCCAAAGAATCCCGGATCATGGAAGCACTCATTGATGCAGCACGGGATGGTAAAAGAGTCAGTGTATTCATTGAAGTAAAAGCCAGGTTTGATGAAGAAGCAAATCTTCGATGGGGCGAAAAACTTACGAAGGCAGGTGTACATGTCCAATACAGTTTTCCCGGCCTCAAAGTACATAGTAAAATTGCATGGATCAAACGTAAAGAGGGGAATGCTTATAAAAATTATGCATATCTCAGCACAGGTAATTTTAATGAAGATACTGCACAAGTCTATTCTGATTATGGTTTATTCACAGCCGATACTCGTCTAACCCGGGAGGTTAAGCGCGTTTTCGATTTTCTTGAATCAGGAGTTCGACCGGCACAACCCTTCCGACACCTGTTGGTGGGCAAAATCAACCTGCGTGAATCGTTGGCCCATATGATTGATTTTGAAATAAACGAAGCGCGATCGGGGCGGCCGGCGGAAATTTTTATTAAAATGAATAGCCTTGAAGACCGGGCCATGATAAAAAAATTATACCAGGCTTCTGAAGCGGGAGTCAAAATAAAATTAATTATCAGAGGAATCTGTTGCCTGATACCCGGACTAAAAAAATATAGTAAAAATATTGAAGCGATCAGCATTGTAGATCGATTCCTTGAACATGCGAGGGTTTTTATATTCCATGCAGGTGGTAAAGAAAAACTTTATTTATCTTCTGCTGATTTGATGGAACGCAATCTGAGTTTTAGAATCGAAACTGCATTTCCAGTGTATGGAGAATTGATGAGAAAGCAAATCAAATACCTTATGGACCTGCAATGGAGGGATAATATAAAGGCAAGATCCCTGGGCAATCAAAGAACAAACGCCTACCGCAAAAAGCATAGTCAGGAAGCTGTAAGATCTCAAATTGAGACGTATAAGTTTTTTAAGTCTGAGAATGGTTATAATGGACATAAATGATCAGAACATATAATTTCACATAACATCGAATCGCCGATTTACAATGAATATTTTCGAATCCATCATGATTGCTATCCTGGAAGGGATCACTGAATATTTACCTATTTCCTCCACAGGGCATATGATCCTAGCCTCTACGATCATGGGAATTGAAAAAAATGAATTTACCAAATTCTTTGAGATTTCAATTCAATTGGGAGCCATCCTGGCCGTGGTGGTTTTGTATTGGAAAAAATTCTTTTCTTTTAAAGATTGGAGTTTTTATGGTAAGTTGATAGCAGGTGTGATACCGGCATTGATATTAGGTAAATTATTTTCCGATAAGATAGATGATTTATTAGAAAGCCCATTGACCGTATCCATATCATTGATCATCGGCGGAATCATCCTTCTATTTGTCGATAACCTATTTAAGACCCATACCATAGAAGCGGACAAGAATATAAAATATTCAAATGCTTTCACGATCGGTTTGTGGCAATCGGTGGCTATGATTCCCGGTGTGTCGCGCAGTGCCGCTTCCATTCTGGGTGGTATGCAACAAAAGCTCACCCGTAACTTGGCTGCTGAGTTTTCGTTTTACCTTGCTGTACCTACTATGGCAGCTGCCACCTTATATTCTTTATTTCTTAAACACTGGACCTACCATTCAATCGAAATGAAAGGATATGAAATGATTACCAGCAGTCAAGAAAATATAGTAATATTCATACTTGGAAATCTAGTCGCATTCATCGTTGCCTTGATGAGCATAAAATTTCTAATTGGCTACCTTCAAAAGCATGGTTTCAGGGTATTTGGCATTTACCGGATTATCCTGGGTGTGATTATTCTCATTTTTCTTGCTTATTGGAACTGAGACCAAGTATCGAATAGGTTTTTGGTTGACATGCATACTTATGGTAAATACAACGGCTCTTCTTAAAAAGCTTTGGATGCAATTACGTTTCAATATTTCCTTCCGAGTACATCGAACTGAATATACCTGCCCCCAGGATTACCAGTATGATCAATAAGGCCAAACCGCTGTGGATATTGTAGAAATCGTTGATTAACATTTTGATGCCTATAAAAAGCAATATTACAATCATTGCCGTTTTGAGATGTTTAAATCTTTCCATCATGCCGATCAACAAAAAGTATAGACTCCTCAAACCCAGGATGGCAAATATATTGCTGGAGAAAACGATGAATTCATCCTTGGTGATAGCAAAAATGGCAGGTATTGAATCAAACGCAAAGACGACATCTGCTACATTCACCACCATAAAAGTCAGAAATAAAGGTGTCATATGCCAACTACTATTTTCTCTTACGAAAAATAAATCCCCACGAAACTGGGGAATCATACGAATGTATTTTCTCAAAATTTTTACAAGCCCCATATTTTCAATATCGATCTCATCTCCATCACCACTCTTCCACATTTTATAAGCAGAATACAGGATAATGAGTGCAAAAAGATATTCTATCCAGTGATACCGGTGCACGAGGGCAATGCCTCCAAAAATCACCAGGCCACGGAGGATCAAGGCAATGACAATGCCCCAGAACAAAACGCGATGCTGGGAAGAGACGGGTACTTTGAAATAATTAAAAACCAATGCAAATACAAAAAGGTTATCTACACTCAGAGAGAGCTCTACAATGTATCCAGAGAGATATTGGGTGAACGCTTGGCTACCGGATTGCGCTTGTCCAATCCGGGTGCCAATTCCAAACCATTGAAATTCATAGGCATAGTATACAAAAACTCCAAACAGGATGCCGATGGATACCCAGATGATACTGTTGCGGATTGCTTCTCCGGTAGTCAAGGAAGTATCTGATTTATTGAGCACACCCAGATCCAAGGCCATAAAAAAGAAAATAATCAGACTGAATACCAACCAGACCATATAGTTGTGGGCAAGATAATGGAGTTTTGGTTAAGTCTAAACATGTCGAATTCTTTTAGTTAAGGGTCAATTGAATCTTATTTATAGTTTCCATATATTTGCACCTCCAAATTCATCGATAAGTCGGTGGAAAGGTACATGGTGAGTGTAGCTCAGTTGGTTAGAGCATCAGATTGTGGTTCTGAGGGCCGTGGGTTCAAGTCCCATCTCTCACCCTGGAGTAGCCTGGTAGGAATACCGGGCTTTTTTATTATTTACTTATAAAATTTCTCGTTTTTAATCAAACCTTTTTGTTCAAATGGGAGTCTATCATATTATGAAAAACGCAATATTCATTTCATTTTTAACGATTTTGACTTTTGCATGTTCAAAGTCAAATGATACCCAAACTACCAACCCGTTATCAGGTACCTGGAACCTGGTTTCTGTGACAGGAGGAATTGCAGGCAAAGGTTATCCTGCCAATTTTGATGCGATTAAATTTGACGATCAAAGCTTTGATTTAGTAAAGTCAAAATCATCGATTTACAAAGGGACGTATTCAACGACGCCTGATCAGGTAAATCCTACCGCATTCAATATTACTTCTTCCGAAGAATCAGCTGATTATTTTTTACTGAGGAAAACCAAGACCATTCATTTCGAAAAGGACAAATTGATTTTATCGGATCCTTGTTGCGATTTGTATAACTATGAATTCACCAAATCACTAAATTAGTCAATCCAGAAATAAATATACTGATTAAGAAAAGCCGGATAAATTGACAATTTATCCGGCTTTTTGTCTAGATTCCCAGAACAAATGTTTTAAATATTTTCTAAAAGAGCACAATTTTGAACAGATCAATTCAAGATATAATTATATTCGAATGAAATCAATAAGCGATTGAATTGGGATCTG
>CALMKY010000329.1 GCA_937867195.1 uncultured Saprospiraceae bacterium
TCAAACCTTGCCTTTGCTAAGCCATTTGCTGCAACATGCTTCTTTCCCCAATCAGGAGATTAAACTTTATCAAAGACAGCAAAAGGAAAAACTTCGTGCTGATCAATCCCGGGGTGATGTAGTCGCTTACCGTGCATTTACAGAATATCTGTTTGGAGCCGATCATCCCTATGGCTATAACAGTACCGAACAAACGATCGAACAGGTTAATAAACAAGCTGTACAGCATTTTTACAACAGAGCTTACCGAATGGATCAATGCAAAATATTTTTATCAGGATGCTTTCAACATGATTCCATTAAATTAGTCAAAGAGATATTGGGCTCGCTTAAATTAAGTAAAGCACCCAAATTGAGGATCCGTAAAGACATTCCCGATACCCGAAAAGGAAGTTTTGAGATCAGACACCCGGATAGCATACAAGCTTCGATTCGGATAGGCCGCAGATTGTTTACACGTGATCATCCAGATTATGTCGCCGTCTTTATGCTCAATACCTTGCTCGGTGGATTTTACGGTTCAAGATTAATGCAAAACCTCAGGGAAAAAAAAGGATTGACGTATCATATCTATTCTTCCAACGATACTTTTTTAATGGATGGTTATCTTCTGATCTCAACGGAAGTAGATAAAAGCAGGTCGGAGGTAGCGATAAAGGAAATTATGCACGAACTCAGAATACTTCGAGATAAGCCCATTAAATCCAATGAACTCAATACCGTAAAAAATTATACACTGGGCAATTTCCTGAATTATTTTGAAAACGCTTTTGCCCAATCAGAGCTCGTGCGAATATTATCACTGGAGGGCGGACTTTCTGCCTATCAATCTTTGTATCATGGGGTGCGAGATATATCGGCCCATGAGATTCAACGGGTAGCCAATAACTATTTGCAAGAAGGTGATTTGACACTTGTAAAAGTGATTTAGATTTTTCCAAAATTATTTTTTAATTGACTTGGAGCAGATCCAAATCCCTTGATGTATTTTTACCAAAATCTTACAATGGAAACCAATATCGCATCACAACCCACGAGGACTCCCTATGGCTTTACCGGAAAACAATTATTGATGCTGGTGGTAGCCGCGTTGGGTTATTTTGTAGATGTCTACGATTTATTGATTTTTGGTGCGGAGCGTGTGGAATCTTTAACGGCCATCGGTGTTCCCAAAGAGAATATGAAAGATGTGGGAATCATGATCCTTAATTATCAAATGGCAGGTCTGATCATTGGAGGATTTTTATTTGGGATCTTAGCCGACAAACTCGGAAGGTTAAAAGTATTATTCGTAAGCATTCTCCTGTACAGTCTGGCCAATATCGGAAATGCATTTGTGACAGACATTACACAATTTGCCA
Organism: uncultured Saprospiraceae bacterium; assembly: GCA_937867195.1. Classification (GTDB taxonomy): domain Bacteria; phylum Bacteroidota; class Bacteroidia; order Chitinophagales; family Saprospiraceae; genus JADJLQ01. Next base: position 1,362 of record CALMKY010000329.1, read on the forward strand.
TCGCCCGGTTTTTTGCAGGTGTAGGGTTGGCGGGAGAATTGGGAGTAGCTCTGAGCTGGATCAGTGAAAGTCTCGATAGAAGACAACGGACGGTAGCGACTATGATGGTTTCAGCAATAGGACTGTTTGGGGGGATCACAGCAGCATTTGTGGGAGCCAAATGTCATTGGCAGACTTCATACATCGTCGGAGGAGTCCTGGGTTTAATCTTACTGGTATTAAGAATCAGTGTCAAAGAAAGTAAAATTTTCATCAAGAATAAATTTAAGGACATCAAGCGAGGTGACCTGATCGAATTATTCGCAAGCAGGAAGCAAATGTATAAATACCTCTTGTGTATTTTCGCAGGAGCACCGGCTGTGGTATTCATTAATCTGTACATCACCCTCACGCCGGAATTTACCCAGGCATTTGGCATAACAGAAAATGTATCGGTTAATAATGCGATCATGATCTACCTGATTACCTTGGCGATATCGGATATATTGTGCGGATTGTTAAGTAAGCTAATGCAAAAACGCAAAGCCCCATTATTAATTTATGCGATCCTTCAGATCATAGCGACCAGTTTCTTTTTATTGATACCTCCGCAAACGGCACAAGGTTATTATTACCGATGCATGTTTTTAGGCTTCTCCGTGGGTTATTGGGGTATTATCGTTACGAATAGTGTAGAACAATTCGGTACCAATATCAGAGCAACCGTCGCCACGTCCACTCCTAATCTTATCAGGGGCCTGACCATTCCAGCAAGCCTTGTTTTTAAATCGTTAATCCCGGCACAAGGATTGATTGCCAGCGCTGCTATTATCGGTTTTACCCTGATTGGTATCAGCATTATCAGTATCTTATTGTTGAAAGATAAGTTTGAGAATAATCTGAATTATACGGAAGTATTTGAAGATTGAATGATTGCGAAAATTCTGTCATAGTAAGTTGCAGTTTCCCTTATTTTTGCAGAACTTTTAAAAAATTTTTTTGTTTTTAAACATAAATAAATAAAATATGTATCCTCTCGAATTAGTAAAGCCAATGGAAAATGAACTCCTCCAGTCAGGTTTTACACCTCTGACTGATGAGCAGGAAGTCAATGATGTACTTACCAATCAGAAAGGCACGGCACTCCTCATGGTCAATAGTGTATGTGGATGCGCTGCCGCCAATGCCCGCCCAGGTGTACGGATGGCTCTTTCCAAATCAAACAAGACTCCCGATAAATTATATACCGTATTTGCCGGAGTGGATAGGGAAGCGACCGCCAAAGCGCGTGAATTTCTAGCTCCTTACCCCCCATCCTCTCCTTCCATCGCACTTTTTAAAGACGGGGAAATCGTACACATGATTGAGCGGTATCAGATCGAAGGCCGTAGTGCCGATATCGTAGCAGCCAATCTTAAAATGGCATTTGACCAGTACTGTTAGATTTTGGTATGGAATTACCTGTTGAACTGGGTCTTTCTCGTATTCAACATATTGGAATTCCTGTAAGCCAAATTGATACTTCTGTAGGGTTTTACTCATCTCTGGGTTTTAAGGAAGCCATGAGGTCACCTTTTATGATTCCGGAAGGTGAAGGACTTTGTGTGATGATGCAATCGGGTGAAATCATAATTGAATTGTATCAATTACCTTCCCGACTCATTTCTCAGGATATCCTGAAGCGTGTAGATGGCCACATAGATCATATTGCATTTAATGTAGACGATATTGAAAGTACATTCAGTATACTAAAAAATAATAATTTTCAGATATTACAGGAAAGTCCCGTGTACTTGCCTTTTTGGAAAAATGGAATAAAATTTTTCCATATCCTTGGCCCGGATAAAGAAAGACTCGAATTTAATCAAATACTGTGATCCTGCCGGATCATGCTTTTGGAAGATTGTTCGCTCTTAAAAACTCGATCACTTCCTTAGCAAATGGTACGGAAAATTGGGTACCGCTATGTTTTCCGGGAACAGTTTTGTACGTACTGTATCGTAGCATCTTAGATAATTCCAGCGAAGATCCATTGTCCTTATCTTCATCACCACTGATGACCAGCACCGGTATTTTTACTTGTGATAATTCTACGCGTGAAGTCGATGGTTGTTCTTTTTGCTGATTGCATAAAGCCATACGATCTAGGTTAGACTCTTTAATACGATCCAGCATTGGTTTGAGATCCGCCACGATGGTATCTCCTGCCAATACATGATAAAATAAATCCCTCCGGGGCCAATCCGGATTGGTAAAATCAGCACCCATGCCCCCCAAAATGGATTTATTGATATGATCATCGAGCACCATCATCCGTGATAAGATGATCGAACCCCTAGAATAACCAAGGGCATCGTATAATTTAAATTTTAGATACTTCATCAATGCGATCAGATCTTTTGCTTCTGCATCGAATGCATATGCTTTCGCTTCGTGGGGTTTATCTGACCGACCGCTTCCACGGAGATCTGCCAGCACGACTTTGTATCCATTCTTGATAAGTTCGGCATACAGATTGGTTTTCTTCCAGGTCTCAGCATTGGAGGTAAAGCCATGTATCAATAAGATGGGTTTACCTTTACCATGGGTCTCAAAATAAATACGGGTTTTATCAAAAGAAATAAAATAACCTGAACTGCTGTCGGCCTGACCAGGGAGACGGATCGCAAAATATAGCAATAGGTTGCACAGCAAAATTCGCATATGAGCTTACGAAGATAATCATCTGAATAAGTTATTGAGTTAAAAACGAATGTAGACCGGAATCAATTTCGAGCAATAAACCTGGAAGTCAGATCTGAACACATCAGCTACATTTTGAAAATGAAAATGATGAGATGGTTCACATTGGTTGAATTCATCCAATCCATGATTTAACCAATCTTTAAGAACCTTCACACGAATTGCTTACGTTTGTATTTCAAACTTTAAAGTCCTATGTGGATGAGATCTGGAAATTTTATAGTATTCATGTTATTGGCCGGTTTACTCTGGGGCCAAACCAAATCATCGACATACAATTCAAATAAGGAAGCGGATCCAAAAGCTAGAGCACTCCTCGTCCAAGTCAAAGAAAATCTCAAACTGGATAAAGGTGTAGAGCTCAGTTTTGATTTTACCTACACAGCAGCAGAATCCAAACCGATGGCACAGAAGGGAAAAGTCTCTATCAAGAATAAAAGCTTCAGACTGGAGCTGAATGACCAGGAAATGACTTGCGATGGCAAGACACTGTGGACATTCATAAAAAAGAGAAATGAATTACAAATACAAGATGCGACCGAAATTCTCAACGATCCTCTATCACCATATAAAATGTTACAGATACACGATTCTCCTGATTTTACGTATATTATGTCAGGCAGTGTTAAAGTGAATGGCCAGGATAGGGATGTAGTAGAATTTAAGCCACTCGATACCAAAGCAGAGTTTTTTAAAATCAGAGCGGAAATCGATCGATCTAAAAAGCAGTATAGAAAGATATCTTTATTTTTAAAAAATGGTGATCAATATGTTCTCACCTTAATGAGTCAGACCGCTAAAGCACTGGCCGATCGTTATTTTACAGCTGATATCAAAGATTATCCCGGCGCCCTACTGGAGGATTTACGGTGACAAATTTGAATCATGTAAAATTATTGATTGAATCCTGAGAATTATAATTCATTTTCTCTACCTTCATCTTTTCAATAATCAAAAAATCAAAAAAAATGTCAAAGAAATATCTATTGCACGCTAAATATACATCGTCGGGTGTCGAAGCACTTTTAAAAAAAGGTGGATCTGTAAGAAAAGCTGCCATAGAAAAAATGATGAACGATGCAGGAGGTAAATTGGAGGCATTTTATTATACTCTCAATCCGGACGAAGCATACCTGATTTTAGAGTTACCGGATGATGTTTCAGCTGCTGCCCTATCTCTCCATACGGATTCTACAGGAAAAGCAGATGTCGATATGATCGCGTTGCTTACTCCGGAACAAATCGATGAGGCAGCTAAAAAAGTAATTCATTATATCGCGCCGGGTCAATAAACCGGAACTCCCTTGGATTTCTAATTAAAACTTTCACGATTATGTCTAAAAAATATCTTATTCACGCTAAGTATACATCTTCTGGTGTCGAAGCTTTATTACAGAAAGGTGGTTCCGTAAGAAAAGCTGTAGTATCCAAAATGATAAAAGATGCAGGTGGCAACGTAGAATCATTTTACTATACTCTCAATCCGGATGAAGTGTACCTCATTGTTGAATTGCCGGATGATATCACCGGTGCTGCGCTTTCGCTTCATACAGACGCATCGGGTAAAGTAAGCATCGATATTATTTCTTTGCTCACTCCTGAGCAGATAGACGAAGCAGCTAAAAAAATAGTGCATTATATTGCGCCAGGTCAATAAGGTATTCCCTTGGGACAAGTTTTGATGGTCAATTATCTTATCTTAGCGTCCGATTCATATCTAAATCTATGTCTGACCTAAAAAAAGATGCATTGGCCTATCATCAGCAGGGCCGACCAGGTAAAATAGAAGTAATACCCACCAAACCTCATGCGACTCAAAAAGATCTGAGTTTGGCTTATTCTCCGGGGGTTGCCGAACCATGCCTGGCCATCAAAGAAAATAAAGATGAAGTCTATAAATATACTGCTAAGGGAAATCTCGTAGCAGTGATCAGTAACGGGACGGCTGTATTGGGTTTGGGAAACATCGGTCCTGAAGCTGGTAAACCGGTGATGGAAGGGAAGGGTTTGCTTTTTAAAATCTATGCAGATATTGATGTCTTTGATATAGAAATCGACGAAACGGATCCTGATAAAGTGGTGGATACGATCAAAGCCATCGCTCCTACGTTTGGTGGAATCAACCTGGAGGATATCAAAGCACCCGAATGCTTTTATATAGAAGATCGTCTCAAAAAAGAGCTCGATATACCCCTAATGCACGATGATCAGCATGGCACTGCCATAATTTCATCCGCAGCACTGCTCAATGCCCTTGAATTAGTAAATAAAAAAATTGAAGAAGTAAAAATCGTCGTCAGTGGGTCCGGCGCTTCCGCCATCTCGTGTACAAGGCTTTATAATAAACTCGGCGCCCGTAAAGAAAATATCATAATGCTCGATAGCCATGGGGTGCTGAATAAGAAGCGTACAGATCTGAATAAACAAAAACAAGAGTTTGTCATCGACACTGACATTGATACGCTCGAAGATGCTCTCAAGGGTGCTGATGTTTTTCTGGGATTGAGTGTTGCCGGGGTAATGAAGAAAGAAATGCTACAATCCATGGCTAAAGACCCGATTGTATTTGCACTGGCTAATCCTAATCCTGAGATTTCATATCCTGATGCAACCAGTGCCCGTAAAGATGTAATTATGGCTACCGGCCGATCAGATTATCCCAACCAGGTTAATAATGTACTCGGATTTCCATATATATTCCGAGGAGCCTTGGATGTAAGGGCTACCGCTATCAATGACGAAATGAAATTAGCTGCAGCCAAAGCCCTGGCCGAACTCACTAAATTGCCGGTACCGGAAGAAGTGAATGCCGCATATGGGGGCACTCATCTGGCGTTTGGCCCTGAATATATCATACCAAAACCGGTAGATCCCCGTTTAATCACCACGGTAACCGTTGCGGTAGCCAAGGCGGCTGTAGAATCGGGCGTGGCAAAAAAGAAAATAGATAACTGGGATCAATATGCAGAGGATCTTACAAAACGATTGGGACTTTATAATCCCATGATTCGCCAGATAAGATCAAAAGCTAAATCCAATCCAAAACGCGTAGTCTTTGCAGAAGCAGAACATTATAAAGTACTCAAAGCTGCCGAAATCTGTATCGAAGAGGGGATTGCCAGGCCCATACTACTTGGAAATATAGATCGCATTCATAAAATGATCGAGGAAAACGATCTCGAACTATCCGAAGCGCAGATCATCGACCCTCGATCGGATTCCGAGCAAGAAAGAAGAAAGCAATTTGCTCAGTCTTATTTTGATAAAAGAAAAAGAAAAGGAACCACATTGAGATCAGCCCTGAATTCAATGATTGAATGGAATTATTTCGGTCTTGGATTGATCGAACATGGTTTTGCAGATGCGATTGTAAGCGGACTGACTTCAAATTACCCTGAATTTTTAAGACCAGCATTGCGTATGTTTGGAAAAGCCGATGATGTGCAGCTGGTGGCCGGTATGGATGTATTGATGACAAAACGAGGCCCATTGTTTTTTGCCGATACCATGGTAAATCTTGAACCGGATGCAAAGACCATCGTCGAAATCACCTTGCTGACCGCCCATGCTGTAAGGAAATACAATATCGAACCCAAGATCGCGTTATTATCTTTCTCAAACTTTGGTTCTGTAAAGGGAGCTGTGCCGCTAAAAATGCGGGAAGCTATTTCAATCCTGCATCGCGACCATCCCGATTTATTGGTTGATGGTGATATACAGGGTAATTTTGCCCTCAACGTAGACCTTGTCCGTGAAGCTTTTCCATTTAGCAAGCTCGTAGATGGCCCGGCCAATATCCTGATCTTCCCAAATCTTGCTGCTTCTCATATAGCCTTTAAATTATTGAAGGAAGGAGGTGAACTGGACTCTATAGGTCCTGTTTTATTAGGCATGAAGAAATCCGTGCACATCCTTTCATTGGGCTCGAGTGTAAGTGAAATCGTCAATATGGTGAGTATCGCGGTAATGAATGCTCAATAGTGGGCAATTACAATTTTTTAAATTACCATTGACCATAGATTTCAAGCAAGATTGAATCATGTGTGCACTTGTAATTCATAGACTTGTAATGTGAAAACTTGTTACTCATAATTTGCAACTTGTCATTCGTAATTTGTAATTCGTAGACTTCTAATTTGTAATTTTGCTTCATGGCAGGAAATCAGTTTGGTGAGATTTTTCGTATCAGTACTTTTGGTGAATCACACGGTAAAGCAGTCGGGGTTGTCATCGATGGTTGCCCGGCAGGCTTGCAGATCCACGCTGAATACATTCAAAAAGAAATGGATCGCCGCCGTCCTGGCCAATCGAATATCGTGACGCAACGAAAGGAGGCGGATGAAATCGAAATCTTATCGGGAGTTTTTGACAATTATACTACCGGGGCTCCCATCTGTATGATGTTACACAATGTGGACCAGCATTCGTCTGATTATGATCACATCAAAGATAAATTCAGACCATCGCATGCTGATTATACTTATCAGACGAAATGGGGTATTCGTGATCATCGCGGAGGTGGCAGATCGTCCGCCCGGGAGACTGCTGCAAGAGTTGCCGCAGGAGCAATTGCCAAATTATTTTTACATCAGCACGAGGTCCACCTCCATGGCTTTGTTAGTCAGGTCGGAGATATAGTATTTAATCCAAATTATGAATCATTGGATTTATCTGCGATTGAATCTACTCCTGTCCGGTGTCCGGATCCAATCATGGCAGAAAAAATGATTGAGCTGATTAAAGACGTTCGCAAAGAAGGTGATACAGTGGGCGGTGCCGTTACCTGTATTGTGCGTGGCTGTCCTCCCGGACTGGGTGAACCTGCTTTTGACAAACTACATGCTGAATTGGGACATGCCATATTAAGTATAAATGCCTGTAAAGGATTTGAGATTGGATCAGGGTTTGAAGGTGTTAAAATGCGCGGATCAAAACATAATGATGTTTTTTATAAAGAAGGTGATACCATTAAAACCAGAAGCAATCACAGCGGAGGTATTCAAGGTGGTATCAGCAATGGAATGGATATTTATTTCCGTGCAGCTTTTAAACCGGTTGCAACGATCATTCCTGAGCAGGAGTCAATCAATCTTTCCGGCGAATCTGTAACGGTGACTGGTCGAGGCAGACACGATCCATGCGTAGTACCAAGAGCAGTCCCCATCGTCGAAGCGATGTCTGCGTTGGTGATAGCCGATCATTTATTACGGCACAGAGCCTCTAAGGTCATCTGATCCTCTTGAGATTTTATGACTTATTCGAGGCTATTAAATAGATAATTATTTGACCATACCTCGTATCTTCGCATCCGATGGAAACCCGTGTGATGGATTATGAGGTAAAAGTGGATCATGGTTTTAAATACATCGAGACCAATCCCGGAAAGCCTGTGCTATTATTATTGCATGGCTTATTTGGTGCATTGAGTAATTTTAAAGGAATACTCCATCATTTTGATCAAAAACTCAATGTGGTCGTACCCATTCTTCCCATTTTCGAATTGCCAATTACGGAAGTTTCTTTGGAGGGATTGGTAGCACATATAAAATCATTTGTTGATTATAAAGAGTTTTATTCATTGGATGTTTTGGGTAATTCACTCGGTGGTCATCTTGCCATCTTGTATACACTCAAATACCCAGAGGAAGTAAGGTCACTTACTTTGACAGGCAGTTCAGGCTTGTTTGAGTCCGCCATGGGCACTACCTTCCCCAAAAGGGGCGACTATGATTTTATAAAAAATAAAACAGAGCTTACATTCTATAACCCTGCCGTGGCAGATAAAGAACTCGTCGACGAAGTATTTAATATTGTCAATGACCGGATGAAAGGTTTGCGCATCGTGCTGACGGCCAAAAGTGCTATGCGTAATAATGTAGAAGGCAAAGTATCCTTCATTAAAGCGCCTACTTTACTGGTATGGGGTAAGGAAGACAGTATTACACCTGCCTTTGTGGGAGAGAGGTTTAATGAATTGATCCCAAATTCGAAACTCATCATAATTGATAAATGTGGTCATGCACCAATGATGGAACACCCGGAGATCTTCAATGCCGAGCTGGATGACTTTCTGGAGAAAGTACACGAAGCTGTTTATTGAGTCAGTAGATATAGACTTCCATCCGGCATATTCATTTCGTCAAGATAATTTCCTACTTTCATCTGTACAATCACAGCATTTTATGAATCGTAGAAATTTTACAAAATCATTGGCTGCACTTCCTGCCATTTCTTTGATCGAACCGGATCATAGAGCATTCGTAGAACCTGCCAGGAATCTCAATTCAAAAATAAAACTCAGTGTATCCAGCTATTCCTATTGGCATTTTAAAGGAGATAAGTATCCTATTGAGAAAGTAATCGATCAGGCAGCCAGGCTCGGACTCGATGGCATCGATGTGCTGCATCGACAAATGGATGGAGAAGATGCAACGTATATCAATAAACTAAAAAAACAAGCTTTTGTAAATGGCATTGCCATGACTTGCCTGTCTATCCATCAAGGTTTTGTCTTTCCGGATAAAGATGAACTCAAGAAAAATATTGATCATACTATTCATTGTCTTGAATTGGCAGCCAAGATGGGAATACCCTGCATGAGATTAAATACAGGCAGATGGAATACGATTAAATCTTTTGACGATTTTATGAAAGCCAGGGGACAGGAACCAGCCATCGAAGGATATACCTCGGAAGATGCCTTTAAATGGTGCATAGAAAGTACTCAGATCTGCACCAAACGTGCTGAAGAGCTCGGAGTATTGCTTGCTCTTGAAAATCATTGGGGACTAGGCTCTACTCCGGAAGGTATGCTCCGCATCATGAAGGCGATCAATAGTCCTTGGTTACAGCTTCTCATGGATACAGGCAACTTCCTGGAGAATCCGTATAGTAAATTGGAAACGATAGCTCCCTATACATGTTTTGTGCAGGCTAAAACATATTATGGTGGTGGGGTATGGTATAGCTTGGAATTAGACTACAAGCGAATCATCGATCTACTAAAGAAAGTAAATTATCAGGGTTATATCTCGATCGAGTTTGAAGGAAATGAAAATGCAGATAGTGGAGTCAAGAAAAGTGTGGAACTGATCAGGCAATACCTTTAAAACTTTCATAGTTATACATCAATTGGACATTTTGTTCAATTCTAATTTGTCATGAGTAAAATGGTAATTCTTCTACCTTTGTAACAAATTATTTTAATTTCCTTTGTCAGTAATTAAAAAGCTTGCCGGTGAAACGGCTTTATACGGTCTCAGTAGTATTCTTGCCCGTTTTGTCAATTTTTTATTAGTTCCGCTGCATACCTCTGTATTCCTAAGATCGGATTATGGCGTGGTGGGTCAATTATTCGGATGGATAGGATTGGGTATTGTATTTTATACTTGGAGAATGGAAGCTGCCTATTTCAGATATGCCAGTAACGACGCTGGCAGCAAGTCGTATGCCAATGCAAAATCATTTGTATTATTGGCCGCCATCCTATTCTCTGTTATTTTCATTTTACTAAGCCCACAGGTAGCTCATTGGCTTGACATCGATGGTTATGATCAGCTAATCAAATATGCAGCAGGGATTATGGCGCTCGATGCGATCTGTGAATTGCCTTTTGCAAGACTTCGATTGCAAAACCGACCAATTAAATTCGTGTCCATCAAGATCGTCAACATCATTACGAATGTAGCACTCAATTATTTTTTCTTATGGTGGTTGCCTCACCAAAATCATAATGTAGGTGATGCGACGACTAAAATTTCACTCGTGTTTTTATCTAATTTTATAGCAAGCATCGTTACAATCTTATTACTATCAAAAGAATATTTTGCCCAGGGTTTTAAAATCGAATTGCCGGAATTGCAAAAAATACTCACGT
>CALMKY010000330.1 GCA_937867195.1 uncultured Saprospiraceae bacterium
TTTGGAATAAAAATCGTAAATTTGCAGCCCATGTTTCGTAACTCTTCCCGATTGGTATTTTTAATTTCCTTTTGCCTGCTCTTTGCCTGCAAAAGCGAATTTGAAAGCATTCGTACCAGCAACGATCCGGAATTGATGTACAAAAAAGCCGTAGAATATTTTGATAAGAAAGAATATTCAAAAACCCAGACTTTATTTGAATCCATTGTAAGTAGCTTCAGGGGCAAAAAAGAATTTGAACAATTAAACTACATGTTTGCCTACACTTATTATTACCAGAAAGATTATTCAGCAGCAGCTTCCGCTTTTAAAAATTTTGCCAATACATTTACTTACAGCCCATACAAAGAAGAAATGGATTACATGTATGCCTATTCTTTGTATCAACAATCACCTAATTTCAGGTTAGATCAGGAGCCGTCACAAAAAGCGGTAGATGCTTTGCAAGCTTTCGTCAACACTTACCCAAAAAGTGAAAGGGTAAAAGAAGCAAATGATCTTTTGATAGAAATTCGCCAGAAGCTAGAAGAGAAAGCCTTCGCCAGCGGCGAACAATATTACAATATGGGGCAATGGCAGGCAGCGATCACGACCTTAGCCAATGTGGTAAGAGAATTTCCGGATAGCAAAAATGTTGAAAAAATGAGATACCTGATGGCAAAGGCTGCCTTCACGTATGCTGAACATAGTGTCTTTGAAAAGAAAGAAGAACGGTATACAGAATGTATGAATTACGCGCATGCATTTATCAGCAAGCACCCCAAAAGCAAGTATAAAGGCGAAGTACAAGAATTTGCATCGATTTCTAAAAGTAAAATAAATCAAATCAAACATGTCGGATATCAAAAACAAAGTGCAGGGAGTGGATCCTAATGTAAAAGCCCGTGACATCAGGACGATGGCAACCACGACGGGTAATTTGTATGAGACCATTGCGGTGATTTCAAAACGCGCTAATCAACTCAATGCAGATATAAAAAAAGAGCTACAAAGTAAACTCGAGGAGTTTGCAATCAACTCTGATACCATCGAAGAAGTCCACGAAAACAAAGAGCAGATCGAAATCTCTAAGTTTTACGAAAAACTTCCTAATCCAGCCATCTTGGCCACTGAGGAATTTTTAAACCACCATCTGAAATACCATTTTACTGAGGTGGTCGCGCACGAAGAGGCTGGAACACTTCCTGAAGGTAAAGCTTAAGCCTATCCTCCTGGTGTGGGACTTTTAACCAATAAAAAAATTCTTCTGGGTGTAAGCGGTAGCATAGCTGCTTACAAATCAGTTTTTTTATTGCGACTGCTTCAAAAAGAAGGAGCAGATGTAAAAATTATACTTTCTTCCCACGCTGCTGACTTCATCGCTCCACTTACATTTGAATCGATATCCCATCATCCGGTATACTCAAGTGTTTCAACAAATCATTCGTGGAATAATCATGTCGATCTCGGCTTATGGGCAGATGTTTTTGTCATTGCCCCTGCGAGTGCACATACCATTTCCCGGTTAGCTCACGGGATGGCTGATGATATGATATCCGTTTGCTACCTATCGGCCAGATGCCCTGTCATCATTGCCCCTTCTATGGATGTGGATATGTGGCACCATGCCGCCACAAAGGCAAACATCCAGGTTTTGAAATCTCGAAATGTAAAACAAATTCCAGTAGGCTATGGTGAACTTGCAAGTGGTCTGATCGGTGAAGGTAGAATGGCAGAACCTGAAGATATCCTTCAATACCTGGTTAGTTTTTTGAATACCGTCCCCAAATTCTTTATTGGTAAAAAAGTAATCATAACTGCAGGACCCACTTATGAAAATATAGATCCTGTGAGATTTATCGGAAATGCAAGTTCAGGCAAGATGGGCATAGCCATAGCCGATCGATTTGCTGAAATGGGTGCAGCAGTTAATTTAATTTTAGGACCTGGTAGCCTGCTGCCCAAACATCAGGATGTACAAGTGACTCATGTTCATTCTGCAGCAGAAATGTTTCAGGCAGCGCTGCAACTTCATCCCGGATCAGATATATCCATATTTGCAGCAGCCGTCGCAGATTACAGACCTGAACAGATAGCTGTTGAAAAAATTAAGAAGCTTGGCGAAACCATGCAAATTAAATTGGTAAAAAACCCAGACATCGCACTGGAACTGGGTAAATTGAAAAAACCGGGACAGCTGCACATAGGTTTCGCACTCGAATCCACGTCAGGTGAAGTGTACGCCAAAGAAAAATTAGCAAAGAAAAATTTTGATATGATTGTGCTCAATTCTCTAAGAGATCAGGGCGCTGGATTTGCAGGCGAAAACAATAAGACAACCTTTTTCTTTAAAAACAATAAATCTCAGAAATTTGAGTTAAAACCTAAATCCGATGTAGCTGTTGACATAGTCGACGCCATTATGGAATTAATAAAAGTATCCAAGTAAAATGAGAAAACTATTTATCCTGATAAGTGCATTCTGCTCGCTTCATTTGATGAGTCAGGAATTTAATGCTCAGTTTAAAGTCAGCACACCCAAATTACAAACCGCTGATCCTAAAGTTTTCAGAGCTCTGGAAGACGATGCCCGAAAATTTATCAATACGCGGCTATGGACTCCGGATAAATTTCAACAATATGAAAAAATAAAATGCAATTTTCTTTTGACCATTCGAGAAGAGGTCAACTCGACTACATTTAAAGCAGAATTATTGATATCCGCTTCCAGGCCCGTATTTGGTAGTAATTACGAAACCACCATTTTCAATTATCAGGATCGCAATGTAGTATTCAATTATGAGCCAAACAATCCTTTGAATTATGTGCAAAATACCTTCACGGATCGATTGACAGCGACACTCGCATTTTACAGTAATTTGATTCTTGGCTTGTATTATGACAGCTTTCAGAATACCGGAGGAAATGATTATTTCCAGATTTGCCAAAACATAGTCAACACCATTCCCAGTACGATGGAAGGTGAAGGATGGAAACCAAGTGATGATACCCGAAACCGGTACTGGTTATTGGAAAACATACAAAGTCCCAGGCTCAGGACGATGCGTACGGCATTTTATGAATATCATATAAAAGGTCTGGACATTATGAATTCCGATCCTGTAGAAGGACGCAAAGCTTTGGCAAAAGCATTGGCTGTAGTCGATGAGGGTAAAAGAAATTACCCTACGGCAGTATGGACTCAGGTTTTCTTTGATGATAAAATATCCGAAATTGCCGATGTATTTAAGAAAGGGGAATTGCAGCAGCGACAAGCTGTCCATGCAATGTTATCCCGAATTGATCCTTCTTCCGCATCAAAATATTCAGGATTATTACAATAAGATACGATGACCAGGCAGTTGGCTATTTTTGCTTCGGGTAGGGGAAGTAATGCTCAAAACATCATCAACTATTTCAGGGGGCATCCACATGTAAAAATCAGTCTCATTGTATCCAACAATGCACATGCCGGAGTTCTTCAAATAGCCGCCAACGCAAAAATCCCGAAATATATCCTTGACAAAAAAGAGTACTTTGGGTCTGGTCATGCATTGATGCAATCACTCAGCGACCACAAAATCGATGGTATTGTTTTAGCTGGCTTTTTACTTTTGATTCCAAACTATCTGATAGAAAAATACAATGGGAAAATGCTGAATATACACCCTGCCTTATTGCCAAAATATGGGGGAAAGGGGATGTATGGCATGAATGTGCACAATGCTGTGTGGCAAAATCAGGAAAAACAAAGTGGTATTACCATTCATGAAGTAAATGCAAATTACGATGAAGGAAACGTGATTTTCAAAGCTACTTGCAAATTGGATCCCCTGGATACCCCTGACGATATAGCCCAAAAAGTTCATTTGTTAGAATATCATCATTACCCTGTGATCATCGAAGATTATTTTACCTGATCACAAACAATCTTTTGGTGGATATTACATGATTGCGATCTTGTTCCAGACGCAAAAAATAAGTCCCTTTAGGCAATTCTGATAAATCCAAGTCTATGGTTTTGCTCTGATCCAGATAAAAATTATCCCTTTTTATTTCTGTACCTGCTATATTGACAACCCTGAACGTGTACAAACCGGCATTTACGATGACTAATTCACAACGCAGATCGCCTTTAGCATATGGATTCGGGAAGAAAAAAAGATTGGGTTTAAAATCCTGGATCGTAGTAAGGTCTTTAAATGTATCCGGTGATCTGTATATTATTTTTTCTACCTGATTGACCGTATGATAATACACGGAGGCTATGGGTACTTTAATCAAATCTGTGTAAAATGATACCCTTCGAATCGTATCGGTAATAAAGACTTGTGGGAATTTTACAAAACGGGTGACATCTTGCCAGGCAAGCTTGGATTTTCTGGTTTCCAAACGGGTAAGCTGTGTCAACAATTTGTATTCAGCAATGGTATTGTATCGTTGTAAATTAAGATCCAGCTGGACTCCAGGCTGATAATCGGTTTGTTCACTGAACTCTACGGCAACCCGTATAGAATCGGGATGGTATGGTAATTGATTTTGTAATGCCTCCGGCAAGGATTTAAGCTCACATGTGAAAATCAATCGATACGTCCTAAACATGGGCTTAGCATTTCTCAACCTGTAAATACGAGGTTCCGAATAATATCCTGTATAAAGTATTCCATTTTTAAATAAATTGATGCCCTCTATTCCATAGGAGACTACGGAGTCCTGTGATACCCTGATCCATTCTTTCATACCATCGCCTACCATTACAGATGCATTGGCTTTTTTGAAAAGTTCAGAATTTTCGTGTCTGATAATAGATTTCCGGATAAAAGGAGCTTTTACCCCATTCAAATCCCATTTAACAGAATCCGATCTGAATGGCCAAAATTTGACTCCTTTGACTAAATGATCGGTCATAAATTGAATGGTATCACTGACATCGGGAATTGCACAATCATAGGTAAACACCTGGGACCTCAACCAAAAAGGTATCCCAAATAAAAAACAAAAGAAAAAATATGCTCGTACTTTCGACATGATTCTGATCACAAACTTAATAATTTAAATACACGAACATTCAGCTATATTTATGACTTCTAAAAACGCTACCATATGCAGATGATCATATTCCTTGCCTTTATTAATTTTTTTTCCAATCAGACGATCCTAAAGGATACAAAATTATACGAACTCAGAATTTATCATTGTGAACCCGGAAAATTGCCGGATCTGATCAATCGATTTAAGAATCATACCATGAAGCTCTTTGAAAAACATGGAATGACCAATGTAGGCTACTGGATACCTACTTCACCGGATAGTAACAGTCTGTATTATGTATTATCTTATCCGGATCTTGCCCACCGGGATTCTTCCTGGAAACATTTTGGAAACGATGAGGAATGGAAAAAAGTAAGAGCGTCATCCGAAGCAAACGGCAAAATTGTAAGCTCTGTAGAATCCATATATATGGATCCTGAAGATTTTACTCCCGCCATCAAAGGCTCAAAATCGAAGCCAGAAAGGGTATTTGAATTGAGGACATACACCATATTGCCTGGAAAATATTCAGATATTGAAACCAGGTTTAGGGACCATACCATGAAAATTTTTAAATCTCATGGTATGACCAATATTGCTTATTGGAAAACTCATGAAAAAGATCCGTCGGCGACACCCAGGTTAATTTATTTATTGGCCCATGCAAGTGAACGTGCAGCTAAAAAATCATTTGATGATTTCCGCGTAGATCCTGCCTGGGTAGCAGTTCGGGATGCATCTGAAAAGAATGGTAAGATTGTCGACAATATCAAATCAGTGTTTTTAAAACCACTGGAATTTTCCGCTTATAAATAAATTATTCAGACTTTTTGTGGAGATAATAATCAAAATAGCCAAATTTTACACCCAGATTTAAATTTACTCCGGTAAAGGCATTAGAAGGCACAGGACGGGTGCTGGATGTACCGGCCCTGATTCCAATATTGTAACCTGCACCTATAAATACTTTTGCATATCGGATCACATTTGCCTCCAAATGAATGGCAGGCTGAATCACTACATATTCATTCGCTCTGTTTCTGAATCCATCTCTTCTATTATTTACATCAAATACGCCTCTGAATCTTTCCGACGTGGAATCAGCAGATGCAAAACCCATTCCGACCGCAAATGGAAAACTTACATGCAATGCGCTGTTTGGATACGGTGTATACTCTATCCTACCGCTCGCCAGGCCACCCCTTAAATAGAGTGGCTTTATAGAAGCAGGGGAATAATTCCTGTCAAAGGAATAATATCCGCTTAC
Organism: uncultured Saprospiraceae bacterium; assembly: GCA_937867195.1. GTDB lineage: Bacteria > Bacteroidota > Bacteroidia > Chitinophagales > Saprospiraceae > JADJLQ01. The sequence continues at coordinate 6,278 of CALMKY010000330.1, forward strand.
TCCCAATGACCATTTTTTGTTTATCAAAATACTTCCTGATCCACCGGACAGGGAAGTCATTGACCCGCCGAATTGAATCCACTTTGTTTCCGGGGCAAAATAGATACCGATGTAATCAGGCTTCTTTAAATTGAACAACATGTGTGTCGTGTCCTGAGCATAGGATGATAAAGCAAAAAGGATCATGGTAAATATGGTTACAAGTTTCATTTAAAATAGTTTAATTGGAAATCTGGTGATGGAATCCAGAGTTCGTTGCATGCGTTTAACACATCCATCGATTTATTTTAAATGAAACAAATCCTCAGCCATCAAGAGGGCTTTGCTTAATTCTTTCCAATCAATTTCCATATTGATCTTACTTTCATCAAAATAATTTATTATTTGTTCCGTCGGCATATTTCCTGTAAGGTCATCTTTAGCCATTGGACATCCACCCATACCTTTCATGGCACCATCGAACCGCTTGCACCCTCCTCTCCAGGCTGCATCGATTTTTTCTTTCCAACTCCGGGGAGTGGTATGCAAATGTGCACCAAATTCCACATCAGGATAGGGAGGAATCAAATTAGAAAATAAATAATAAATGGAATCCGGAGTGGACACTCCGATGGTATCGGATAAAGAAATGATCCTAACTCCTAATTCAGCAAGTTCGTCGACCCATTTCTGGGCAATTTGTACATTCCAGGGATCGCCATACGGGTTGCCAAAGCCCATCGAAACATAAATCACCATTTTTTTATGATGGCTCGCGCACAATTCTTGAATTTCCTTCACCGTCTCCATAGATTCAGCGATGGTGCTGTTTGTATTGCGCATCTGAAAAGTCTCGGATATTGAAAATGGATACCCAACATATTGTATTTGCTCAAATCCACAGGCATCGACGGCTCCCCTTTTGTTGGCGACTATGGCCAGGAGTTTTGATTTGGATTTACTGGCATTGATCGACAGGATGACTTCATGAGTATCCGCCATCTGGGGAATCGCTTTGTGCGATACAAAACTGCCAAAATCAATGGTGTCAAAACCAACTTTTAGTAACTGATCGATGTATGCAATTTTTTGTTCGGTCGGGATAAAATCCTTAATCCCTTGCATTGCATCTCTCGGGCACTCGATCAATTTAACCATATAAGCAAAGATAAGCTATTCACCATCGTATCGCTTGACCAATGTATCTTTGCATCAATGAATCGAAAATCGCTATTTCTGGTCATTGCCTTCTTTTTATTTATATATGGATTTTTGTCCTTGGTATTGGGCATATTGGGTCTGCAATTTACTTTTCTGATGTTTCTGGATCAATTACCTGGAGTCTTACCATATGTCATTAAGGCAATGATGATGTTTACCGGCATTGTCATGGCGTATTTACTTTCGACGAATTGGAGAAGAGTGGACTAAACTTACTTTTTGCTTTTATTAAATTTTTCCCGGATTACTTGCTGTACAGAGACTCCCTGCACTTTTGATTCAAGCCAGGAGATAATGTCTAGATATAAAAATGAACGAATTTCAAATGGATCTTTTTTTAGTTTATTCAGCCGCTCGATGAGTTTCTTAAATTCCTTTTTCAGTTCGATCGTCTGGATTCGGGGAAGTCGCCGGATGAAAGCTAGAATCTCTCTTTGTACATTGTGCAGATCGTTCATCTTGGTTAAAAACCTGTAAACAGATTTCACTTGGTATTCAATTAAATAATTATCCCCCAGCTCATAATAAGCTATTAACCTGAGGATTCGTGCATAGCATTGGATATCTCCTCTAAAATCCGGAGATTCATTTACAATCATATTGAGGTAATCAATAGCACGGCTATTATCTCCACTTCCGAAATACAGGCAGGCAATTTTATAATAAAATAAAAGCACCCGATGATAGTCCAGATGAAATTGATCTGCTTTAATACCTGCTACGATTTCATGCACCAAAGGAATACCTTGTTGAAAACTCCCTTCAAGATAATGTTGATTGATTTTATGGGTGTAGGTGTAGATAAACTGAAGAGATTTTTCATTTTCGTTTGTGGGAGGGCTTTTTTTGAATGAGTCCATCAATTCATTTAACGCTTCCATAAACTTATCGTGACGCTGTAATAGAAACAAAGCGTTTAGCTGGTTGTGCTTTCCTTTAAGATAAATGGGACGCTCAATCTCTTTCATATCTTCATAGGCATCGTATAAGTTTACCCATTTCTGTGAGTATCGGTAATACATTTTAAAATCCAATAGCATATAGTAATACCAGACATACGACTGATATAAATAAACTTTCTCATAAAATCCAATGTCACTTTCGTCCTGTCGGATTAGATTGGAAGTAAAAAATTCATTGATCATCATTGAATCCTTTTCATTCCGGGCATACCCCACCTTGAGATACAGTCCATAGAGCTGGAGAGAAAGATTAGAGTATCGTTGTACCCGCAGAATTTCTTCTCCTGTTTCAATTGCTTGTTTAGACAAAATTTCTGCGCGCGATGAAATGCTCCTGGTGATGTATTGAGATTCAATTAATTTTTCAAAATCTATGATTTCCATTAAGAGCGATGGAAATCCTATTTCAAGGCATTTTTCTTTAGCTCGATCGAGCATATCCAGTGCCTGCCGGTACAAACCTTTGTTGTACAGGATCCTGGCGTAATCAATTCGTTCTCTGATCTCAATATCCACATTATCCGTGCGATGCATCAGACGCAGGCTTAGTAATAATTGCTTATATAAATGTGCTTTGAGATTGGGTAATTGAATTTTTTTGATTTCGGAGATTGACTTGAGAATGTTTTTCTCATCATAGACTTTTTGTTTTTCAAGGTGGGCAAAAAGCCTTAAAAACAATGAATCAGAATTACTGGGATTGCGCTGTACAAAGAGTTTAAAATGCCTTTTTTCCGGCTTGGACATTGATTTTATCAGAGCTAACAGGAAGTCTGTCGGTTGCTTAGGCATTGTAGTAATTTCGGTTTAAATTATTAAAAATCAGTACTTTATACAGTAATTCAAAACGCTTTCATTCGTAGCAAAAATCAATATTTCTTTATTTTTAATGCTATTCATTATAATTTTATGACCAATTATTAAATTACAAATATCTTTAATAATCTACTCATGGCCGAAAGGATCTTTATTTTTGATACAACATTACGCGATGGTGAGCAAGTACCCGGATGCAAGCTCAATACTGCACAAAAACTTGAACTTGCCGAGCGATTGGAAAATCTTGGCGTAGATATCATCGAAGCTGGTTTTCCAATCTCCAGCCCCGGCGATTTTACCAGTGTCCAAAAAATATCTGAATTAATAAAGAATGCCACAGTTTGCGGCCTTTCCCGCGCTGTCGAACAAGATATTCGCACGGCTGCAGAAGCTTTAAAACCTGCAAGGTTTCCTCGTATCCATACCGGTATAGGCACTTCCGAAATGCACATTCGTTACAAGTTTAATACGACTCCTGAAAAAATTATTGAACGGGCTGTAGCAGCCGTGACCCTCGCCAAATCATTTGTTGAAGACGTTGAGTTTTATGCTGAAGATGCCGGTCGCAGTGAGAATGTGTTTCTGGCCAAAGTTTGTAGTGCTGTTGTAAAAGCCGGAGCTACCGTACTCAACATTCCTGATACGACTGGTTATTGCTTGCCCGATGAGTATGGGGACAAGATGAAATTTTTGATGGAGCATGTGGAAGGAATGCATAAAGCGATTTTGTCTTCCCATTGCCATAATGACCTGGGTCTGGCTACGGCTAATTCTATATGGGCTGTACGAAACGGTGCCCGCCAAATCGAGTGCACCATCAACGGCATTGGCGAACGCGCCGGCAATACTTCTCTTGAAGAAGTCGTGATGGTACTTAAACAAAAGAAGCATCTCAAATTTGAGACCCGCATTCAATCTCAATTACTCAATGAAATGAGCCAACTTATTTCTGAGCGAATGGGGATCGTAGTTCAACCCAATAAGGCGATCGTTGGAGCGAATGCATTTGCTCATTCCTCCGGCATTCACCAAGACGGGGTGATTAAACACCGGGAAAATTATGAAATCATAGATCCTCACGAAGTAGGTGTCGATACTTCTTCCATTGTATTAACGGCCCGCAGCGGCCGCGCGGCATTGGCTTATCGATACCGTCACCTGGATATTGAGCTTGGAAAAGAACAGTTAGATAAATTATATGTTGCTTTCCTTAAGCTTGCAGATGAAAAGAAAGAAGTCGTGAGTGAAGACCTTCTTACATTGTATGAACAGAATATTACAATGAAAGAAAAGGTGATGATCTAGCGGTTGTGCACACAACAAAACAGGTACGAAATACAATATACGTTGTACGATTTATTTTACATCGTAGTGGATATTGACTAGTCAATTAATATAAATTCATCTAGTTCGATGTTTTCAAAGTCACGGGCACATTCTTCAACCCATTCAATGAGCCATTGGTCGGCAGCCGTATCGAGGGTATGATGCAGATTTTGATTAGAATTTTTCATTTGGATTTTTTGTCTTGACGATTTTTATTATTGAAGAGAATCAATTCAGGATAGAGATTGGATATTGGTTCATTTTAAGCATTTCATTAGCAATAAAGCGACGATATTTCTTTACATTGACCAATGGATATTTTGTAAATCTCTTTACACCCATCGTCAAAATTTTCAATACATCTTCTCCTTCTACGAAACTTACCAATGCGTCATTTGCATTTTTTACCATTCGTGCATTGACGTCATGGAAAAATACTTTAAGTACTGCTTCCTGCAACGGCAATTGTTCTTGTTTAATTCCCAAATCGGATTGCTTTTGAATGCGGAGCAATAAGGATTCCGCGTTATAGATATCGATCATCATGTCTGCACAGTTGGTCAATACTTCCTGTTCATCCTGAAGATTGATTTTGCCATCCATCTGATGCTTTACGGCAGCTCCGGCTACCAGGAGAGCGAGCTTTTTAAAATCTTTTAATGCTGCTTTTTCATCACCATATAGCCCAATGGGTTTCTCCAGGGAAGGCATTGCTGTCAATTCTTTTTGAACAGACCAGGCAGGGTCGGTCAGGTTGATATTTCCTTTCATTGCCCGCTTCATCAGCATATCAAACATAAGAAGGCGATTGATTTCATTGGTACCTTCATAGATGCGATTGATCCTGCAATCTCGATAGGCCCTTGCTATATTGCCTTCTTCAGAATAACCGATACCCCCATGAATCTGCAGCGCTTCATCGACTACAAATCCAAGTACTTCAGAAGCATAGACTTTCAGGATAGAGCATTCAATGGCGTATTCTTCGGCAGCTTTTAACTTTGCCTCTGTTGGAGCCGTACCGCTTTGTATTTCATGCTCAATCATCTCCTGCATTTGATTGGAAGATCGATACATGGCAGATTCTCCTACATACGTCCGAATAAATTGTTCAGCGAGTTTGGTCTGAATAGCGCCAAAATGACCAATGGATTGACCAAATTGAACTCTTTCGTTGGCATATTGAACACTCTTATCAATAATGGCTTTGCAGCCACCAATGCAAAAAGCACCGAGTTTAAAACGGCCAATGTTTAATGCGTTAAAAGCTATCTTATGACCTTTACCAATTTCACCTAGCAATTGATTTCGATCGATTTTTACATTTTCAAAATAGACCTGGCGTGTACTGGATCCTTTGATACC
>CALMKY010000331.1 GCA_937867195.1 uncultured Saprospiraceae bacterium
TAATTTTGCCGCCCATATGATCCATCCTGCAGCACCTGCCTTATCTGAAAAGCAGTTGCATATACTCCTGGTGGCTGAAGAATTATTTGCCTTGCATGGTTTTGATGGTACTTCGGTCAGAGACATTGCTGAGAAAGCCGGTGTCAATCTGGCCATGATTTCTTATTATTTTCAATCCAAGGAAAAACTCATGGAAACTTTATTTACCATGAGGACCCAGCAGTTTCATTTTGAATTAAATAAATTAATCAATGATTCAAACCGGTCTTCATTGGAAAAGGTTAATTACGTCATCGACTATTACACGGAAAAATTACAGAAGCATGGTAATTTTCATAAAATCATGGTCCGGGAGCAACAATCTGTCGATAAAACCTATATCACTGAAAAGATTGTAGAACTTAAAAAAACCAACCTGGCGATATTACAAAATTTAATCAGGCATGGACAAAAAGCAGGAGAATTCAACAATGTAGATATTAAATTTCTCATGTCGACCTTGATGGGCACTGTCAACCATGTATTGACGACCTGGCACATCTATCGTGAACTTGATGATCAGTCAGGTGTTGAAGAAAAAGCATATAAAGATCATCTCACTAAAAAACTTAAGCAATATCTCAAATCAATATTCAAAATCATATTGACACATGAATAAACTAAAATACATATTTATCCTTTTAATTACCGCAGGGTGGGCTGGTCAGTCCGTGGCACAAAAAGCCATTACGCTCATGGAAGCTGTGGACATGGCCTTAGCGAACAGTCATCAGTTAAAGCTGGATCATGCAAAAATCGACCAGCGATATGCCGCACTCAAAGAATCCGAAGAAAGAAAATTACCCAATGCATCAGTATCTGCATCGTATCTGCGACTCGCCAACGCCAATGTTGATTACAAAATAAAGTCCAGTGGCTCCAGTGGACAAGGTGGAGGTTTCCCTTCCGTCAACAGCGCTGTCTATGGTTTGCTCAATGCGTCTTTACCCATCTATGCTGGAGGTCGCATAAAATACGGTATCGAAGCCGCCCGGATCCTGGCTGATGCTGCTAAACTTGACAGTACTCACCAAAGACAAGACATCATCATGAATACGGTAGAGTCTTATGTCAATCTTTGCAAAGCAAGGGCTGCCCTCAAACTCATGAATCAAAACCTGGAAGATGCTAAACAAAGAGTAACGGATCTGGCCAACCTGGAAAAAAATGGAATACTTGCTAAGAATGATTTGCTCAAAGCCGAATTACAACAAAGTAATGTTGAATCGTCGGTCGTCGACGCCGAAGACAACTGGCAACTCGCAAATGCATCGATGGATATCCTGATTGGAATGGCCGATGGAACCATGCTCAATCCGGATACGTCAGAATTAAGCAGAAAAGTCAATCCAGGCTCGTTACCGGATTATCTCTCCATGTCAAATAAAAGATTGGATATGGAAAGCCTGGAAAAGTCTAAACAAGCTGCTGATATCAATATCAAATCAATCATGGCGGAAAAATTACCCAGCCTGCAACTCACCGCAGGGTACGTCGCTGCAGACATTCCTAAAGTATTGTCCATTACGAATGCTGCTAATTTAGGATTGGGAGTTTCATATAATATAGCCAATCTTTGGAAACTGAAGTCGAGGATTGCACAAGCTGAAGCTTATAAGAAACAAATCGAAGAATCCGAAGCCATATTAAATGACAACATCAAACAAGTAATCAATAAAAATTACTATTCTATGTTGTCAACTCAAAAGAAAGTAGAGGTATACACCAAAGCAATCGAACAGGCTACCGAAAATCAACGGATCACAAAAAATAAATTTATCAATAGTCTGGCTACGACCACTGAAGTACTCGATGCGGATGTAGCATTATTGCAAGCCAGGTTAGGAAGTTCGTTTTACAGGGCCGATGCTTTGGTAGCTTATTTCAAACTACTGCATTCTGCCGGTCTGGACTTATACAAAGAATTACAAAATAAAAATTAATCATTAAAATATAAATCATGGAACAGAACAATACAAATACATCCAGAAGAAATCCGATATTCCCCGTCATTTTAGCTGTATTGGTGTTGGGGGGAGGCTGGTATGGATATACAAAATATAAGCACGGACAGGTTCATGAAGAAACTGATGATGCACAGGTGGCAGCGGATATTTCTCCTGTCATTCCCCGAATTGCCGGATACATCGTGGATGTCAGGGTAAAAGATAATCAAATGGTACATCGGGGCGATACACTCATCGTTTTGGATGATCGTGATCTAAAAATAAAATTAGCCCAGGCAGAGTCTGCGTTGAAGGTAGCTAAATCCAATCTAAGTACAGCAAAGGCTACTACTACAGCTGCAAAAGCAGGTATCAATAGTTCCAAAGCTGCTATCCATACCATCGATGCCCAGATCGAAGCAGCCAAAGTAAATTTATGGAGATCTACTCAGGACTTTGATCGGTATAGCAATCTGATAAAAGACCATAGCATAACGCAGCAACAATACGAGCAAGCACAAGCTGCTAAACAAACTGCCGAAAAACAACTCGATATTTTAAAACAGCAAAAGAACCAAGCCAATGAACAAACCAATGTCGTGACGGTCCAGTCCGACGCAACTTCATCCCAGATCGAAGTAGCGAATGCCAATATCCATCAGAAAGATGTAGACATCGATGCTGCTAAACTCAATCTTAGTTATACTGTCATCACGGCACCGGCTACCGGCATTGTTTCTAAAATAATTATTCAACCGGGTCAGTACGTGCAACCGGGTCAGTCTCTGTTCAGTATAGTGCATAACGACGATCTCTGGATCATAGCAAATTTTAAAGAGACCCAGCTGAATAAAATGAATATCGGACAAAAAGTAACTGTAACGTTGGATGCATTTCCCAAACATGAATTAGAAGGAAGTGTATCTTCTTTTTCACCGGCTACCGGATCCACATTTGCTTTATTACCTCCGGATAATGCCAGCGGAAATTTCATAAAGGTCGTGCAACGATTACCGGTCAAAATCACATTCAATAATAAAAATGATGAATTGATTTCAAAGCTAAGACCGGGTATGAATGCCCAGGTCGATGTTCATTTAAATTAACAGACGAAAGCTAAAACCATGCTGCATACTTCATTGATAGAATACGGTGCCCGACGAGTCATCATTACCATTACCTGTATCGTGTGTACGCTTCTTGAGATTGTCGATACCACCATCGTCAATGTTGCCCTCAATGATATCAAAGGCAATCTTGGAGCTACCACGAGTGAGGTGGGATGGGTGATTACGGCGTATGCCATCGGTAATGTCATCATCGTGCCCATGACGAGTTGGCTTTCCGTCCAATTTGGCCGAAGGAATTATTTTGCATTCTCCATTGTATTGTTTACGATTTGCTCTTTTTTATGTGGTAATGCAAACAGTATTTTTTCACTGGTCATCTTCAGATTTTTGCAGGGATTAGGAGGGGGGGCACTCCTGGTTACTTCCCAGACGATCATCACCGAAAGTTATCCTCCTGAGAAAAGATCGATGGCTCAAGCCATCTATGGCATGGGTGTTATCATCGGGCCGACCCTCGGTCCTCCCCTGGGTGGATATATTGTGGATCATTATGCGTGGCCTTTTATATTTTATATTAATATTCCGCTTGGTATTATCGCTACCCTACTCACCTTGCAATATGTAAAAAGCCCTAAGTATGCAGAGAAGACTGCCTCGCGAGATGTCGATTGGGCTGGAATAGCATTATTGGCTTTATTTGTTGGTTCATTACAATATGTACTGGAAAAAGGGCAGGAAGATGATTGGTTTAACAATCAGCGAATAGTTATTCTTACGGTTGCGGCGGTATTAGGATGTTTCTTTTTTATATGGAGAGAACTTACTTTTAAAAATCCAGTAGTACAGCTCAGGGTACTTGGCAATGGTAACCTGAGGGTAGGAACCATTCTTTCATTCATTATGGGTTTTGGTTTATATGGTACCACTTTTATTATTCCATTGTACACACAGGCAACATTAGGATGGACAGCTCAACAATCAGGACTATTGATGGTGCCGGCTGCTTTAACGACTGCATTTATGATGCCTTTGATCGGCCGCACCTTATCCAAAGGAGCTCCTCCGACGATCCTGGTATCGATCGGCATGTTTGTATTCTTTATGTTTTGCTTTTGGGGCTATAAAATCATGACTCCCAATACCAGTAAAGATTCATTCTTTTGGATGCTTATTTTGCGAGGTATTGGTATGGGATTATTATTTATTCCGATTACCGGTATATCGCTCAGTACATTAAAAGGAAGACAGATCGGCGATGGTGCTGCATTTACCGGAATGATGAGACAGCTGGGTGGATCATTTGGTATTGCTACGATTACCACGTTTATGGCTTCAAGATCCGCGATGCACAGAGCCAACCTGGTCAGTAAATTGGATATACACGATCCTGATGTCATGCAACGAGTCCATGGCCTTCAACAATCATTTATAGCCAAAGGTCAATCGTCTGAAAAAGCGTTAGGGGAAGCTTATAAAATTTTAGATTTTACAGTAAATAAACAATCCCAGGTGCTAGCCTATATGGATGTATTTATTTACACAGGCATTCTGTTTTTAATTTGTATTCCATTTATCATGATGGTAAAAAGGAACAAACAGAAGCATGTGGGAATGGAGGCTGCTCACTAAGACTCCAATAAATACATTTTTTTACTTTTAATTAAACCTCCGGATAAAGCAATAGTCTAAATCGAAATATTGATCGTGAAAATTCTCTTTGCCTTCGTATCAATCTTTCTGTTATTTTTTATCGTACTCTCTTGCAAAAAAGACAATACCTCGCCTACTGAATTACATGAATCCATGTATTTCCCTCCTAATAGCAGTAATGACTGGGAGAAAAAATCATTTGCAAGTCTTGGTTGGAATGAAAGTGCCGTCCAACCACTGAAAGATTATTTATCCCAAAAAAACACTAAATCCTTTATGATTCTGGTCAATGGCCGGATCGTAATGGAAGAATATTTTGATGGATTCACTGCAAATGATACCTGGCAATGGAATAGTGCCGGCAAAACATTAATATCTAGTACTATTGGAATAGCACAACAAGAAGGATTGCTAACCATCAATCAAAAAGCATCTGTTTACCTGGGTACAGGATGGACGAGTGAAAGTCAGGATAAGGAAAATCTCATCACGATACGAAACTTGCTGACCATGACCTCCGGTCTGGATGATACCAAACAGTTGGTCATCAAATCCAATCTTACGTATATCGCCGATGCAGGCACAAGATGGGCATATGGAAATGTATTCCAGGTATTAGCCGATGTCGTAGCGAATGCATATCACGGAACTTTCGAAGATTATTTCAATCAAAAGATCAAAGACAAAATCGGTATGGACGGCAACTGGCGAAATGGTTTGATCTTTAATATATATCACAGCAATACCCGCAGCATGGCCCGGTTCGGAATCTTAGCACTCAATCATGGCAAATGGAAAAATGAACAAATCATCGATGCAACCTATTTTAAGGAAGCCATCAACTCCTCTCAAAACCTTAATCCATCGTATGGATACTTGTGGTGGTTAAATGGTAAAAATAATTTTAAAGTACCCGGAAGCCAGACGACCTATCCCGGTCCATTAGTACCCAATGCACCGGCTGATATGTATGCAGCTATGGGCGCGGAAGATCAGCGAATCTATATAATACCGGGTAAAAACATGATCGTGGTCCGCATGGGTAATGCATCGGATCCAAACAATCCAAGTTTTGCCGTTTCCGGATTTGATAATGCTCTTTGGGAGAAGGTGAATGCTCTCTATAAATAAATAATATTGCAGTTTGCAATTATAGTTAAATCATATATATTTGCACCTCCTAAAGGGGGAGTTTAGCTCAGCTGGTTTAGAGCATCTGCCTTACAAGCAGAGGGTCGGCGGTTCGATCCCGTCAACTCCCACTGAAAATCAAAGGGTTATGAAGATTGTTTCGTAACCCTTTTTTATTTTGCAAGCAAATTTGCAAGCAATAGGGATTATAATACTTAGTTTCAATTAGATCGAAGCTGATTTGAAGGATATAAGGTAGATTAAGTATAAGAGGGAATAATTGTAACAACAATCTTAATCGAATTTTTTCTTATTGGGTTTGGATTAAAATTATTAAAATTATGGCCAAAAAAAACTGCTTGTTTTATAGCTTGTTCGGCTTCTTGAATGGTTTCGTAACCACCTAATTGTGTCTTATTAAGATTATTTTGATTTTCGTCCAATGGGATCAACTCAGAAAGACCATGCATGCTATGTATTCCATAAATCAAATATTTCATAGTTTTTAAAATTTAGATATGGTGCTTTTTACTTTTGAGGAAATATTTGAAAGTATTGATGAGTTTTGTAAATATAGAAATATTTAAATCTTGAGTTCCTAATTCCTCTTCGTTGATTTTAGGGTTAAAATTAAAATTTTTCATACCATCAGGCGTAATAGTTTCTTTACTTAAATCCAATAATCTAAAAAACATTTGTCTGGTATTATTCTTTTCGTCTTTTTCTGTTAAAAATTCAAAGCCATTTTTTTTATAAAATCCAATCGACTGTTTATAGGCATCAACTGTAATAAATAAGCAGCCGGTCTTGTTATTCTCTATGAACATACCCTTAATAAAATCTAATGTTTTTTGTCCCCACCCGTTCTTTTGAAACTTTTGATTAACAGCCATACGACCTATTTTAACAGCCGGATAGCTTTTAATTTGTTTTCCTTCAGGCATTCTAGAACGAAAATTATTCTCAAAAGTATCTGTGCTTTTGGTATCAGCAGCTGATATCTTATCATTTGATAAACTAAAAAAAGCTAATATTTCTTTTCCGAAAAAAATTAAGTAGGTTACAGCTAATAGATTTTGTAGGTAAGGCTTTGCGTCGTTTAATAGAAATTCATTCAAGTCTAAATCATTACAATCAAAATTGCCCAATTCGATATCATGACTTAAACGGACAATCTTAATGTTTGATGTCTTTGAGCTCACTTGATTCGCCAGATCTCAATTCTTTATAAACTTTCATTATTCTTTCTCGTTCTTTTGCTGATGTAACTGGATCAATAGGTTTATTTAATTTTTCAAAAAACCTTTCAGCGTCTTTTCCAAGCAAAGTAGGAGTTTCTGCAATTTGTCTAGCCATGTGGTTTAATTTTATTGGTAATCTATCCCAAAATTAGAGCAATAATCTTACCAAGATACTAACACAAAGAGGGTATTTTGATATTAAATAAAAACATAATTTATAAAATTATATTTGTCAATATTCAAATTTCAAATCAGACATTAAGTCTTTGGACAAAAATTGTGCATAATTAATTAAAATCCAGGTCCAAAAACTGCCAAACTGCACTCAAGACCGTAGGCACGCTCGCAAATGTACTTTCTTTAAGAGATTATAATCCCCCCCAGTACCGTGAAAGCAACCAAATTAAAGGGACAAAATACAACCCCCTCGACCCGACATTTTTCGCGCGAGTTGGGTTACAGGTGTCGCGGTCGGAATCCCAATTAAATAGATTTTTAACCCCCTAGGGCTTGCTATATTTATTTAGGTACAACAACGGAATAGTACACTTTATCTTAACTGTACTATACCGTTGTAAGCTTCCTCGATTAAACCAAAAAGTAAGAGACAGTCAGCATTTATTTGAAATGCGATTGCAATGCGTTCGCATAGCACTGTGTATTTTCCGGCTTAATGACAATCGGTACTATTACGTTGTTGGATTGGAATATTAATTGCCTAATTCTTGAGTGCGCTGTATCGTCATACTTCAACTTAAGTTCATTTAGTTTAGAAGTATGGTATCTTTTGCCGTTTTCGGTCAATTTGGCTTTGTCCCAATAACTGGGTAATGCGTATTCTATCAATTTGGTTTTATCGCTGCCATAAGCCTTTAAAATGATTCTGGTATCAAATAAACTAGTCTGATCCCATAACTTGACCAGTTTATCCCTCAAACCGAATAATATCCAGGGATTAGTAAATTCTTGTAAGGTGCTGACTTCATGGCCTGCCATGTACTGCATTTTTTTCACATGATCCTCTATTCTAAGTAACGGCTGGCATAAACCTTTTTGCAAAGCTTTGTCATAGGTTTTTATGGCATGTTTTACACCATTTCGAACGTATCCGATCACCCTGCCTTGTCTATCAGGATCAAAAGGGGTGAATACTTTATTTTGGTAAAGCATAACACTATTAGAAAGTAAATCTATTGCCGGTTCGAAATAAGGAATATCTGTAAAATATTCAAAATTGGTTATGTGCCATTGATCCAATGGGATCTTCAAATCATCCCTGATTTTAATCAACTGCTGTTGCATCTTTAGCCAATCATAAGAAAGCCAATTGCCAGAGTTCGTATAAAGACTACCTCTTAGGTTTAATCTCCAAAGGCTCTTTCCGTTTGTCAATGATTCTATTACTCCTAAATTATAAGTGCCGTATCTAGACCAATACTTAAAGCTAGTTGTACCATTGTCGTATACGCGTCGCCTTGTTTTTATTTGCTCCCCACTTACTGTGTTAATGGATGTATGAAGCTCGATGCCAGTTGACCTTTTCCATTCTTCAATATCTAAAATTTGAGTAGTGGCTTTAAATCCATCGATCAAGGCCATAATGAAAGAGTTTCATTTCGTATGTTATAGTTGTGCTTTTCTAATGCCATACCTTTCTCATAATGATCCTCAAGCTCTACCTCGATCAATAGCTCCTCGTTTATGCCTTGCTCGTAAAACTCCTCTAAGTCTACCTCGATCAATCGCTCCTCATGCATATCTTGCTCGTAATATTTCTCAAGCATGACCTCTATCAATTTATCTTTTGTCTTTTGATTTTTCATAGGTCAAAAAGTGTTGGTTGAGGTTTAGGCATCAATGCTGGATTAGTTGTGTATTGATTGGCTTTGTGCTTGGTAATACTACACCATACCTTTTTTATTACTGCAATGAGTCCTAATTTTCTCATTTCTCTCACATACCAACAAATATTAGCTCTGTCGATTCCTAGCCTGACAGATAGTTCTTTCATTGTACATGGCCTTTTAAATCCTTCGTACGCAGCATCATATTGTATAAGATATTTCATATCTTTGGAAGATCTTTTATGCTGGTCGTGTTGTGAATCAAGTTTCATGCCGCGACCTTCTTTTTTTCTGGTCATATCGTGGCTCTTTTTCTTTTGATTAATAATTCACTGGGATCGACTTTCTCATTCGTTTCCGGTCGCTCGCCTCTTAAATATGCTTCAAGGCACTCTTTGGTAAAAAGTAAATGCTTACCTGGTTTAAGTGGCTTGATCTTACCTTGATGTACCAAGGAGTAAAGTGTCGTTTCTGCGACACCGATAAAATTTGATGCCTCATTCAATCGGTAGGGTTTTTGACTTACAATTTGATCTTTGCTATTTTCTTGAAATACGGTTAATACCTTTGATACGGTATTTTCTAGTAGTGTCGCAAGTTCCAGCGGTGTAATTTGAACTATTGTTATTGATTCCATTGTGGATATAATTTTGAGCAAAACTCAATACCACAAAGGCCATGTATGATTTATTGTATGATTTATATTTATCTAAAGGACTTTGTTATAAGATAGCTTTCTAGACTATTTCTATGACTTTCAAGTAATTGTGGAAAAACTTTTTTCTGTAAATTACTTATGATTTTCTTTGTCAAAGTATGATTCCCTGTATCATACTTTCTAAAGGATTGTCGAACATTGTCTGAGTAAGGCATTTTAAGTTCAGAACATACTTGCTTACAAAAATTTTCCTGAGTTAAATCTTCTCTTCGAATTAATTTCGATTCTTGAACAAGCCAACAAATTTTACCAATATCTGTGTATGAAATGATTCTTTCGGTTTCCTTTGATCTATTACTATTTGATAAGGATTGACTTAATATTGGATCATTCAATCTTACAGACAAATCAATCTGATCAAAATAATATTGCCTTAGTGGGCTGTCGGGATCAGATTTTTCAGTCAGACTTTTTTGACTAAGCAACCAGTTTGCAACATCTTGATCAGAGTAGTTCCATTCATATTTCATTCTGCTCTTTAAGCTAATCAACATGTCATCAATATGATTTTTATCAGCTTCACTAATCCCGATGACATCGAGTAATACAACGCTTTCATCAATGGTGCTTTCAAGTATTGACAGTGTTTTAGTGGTATTGATATTCATTTTATAATGTGAAATAAAATCAGTTGGTACATGGTTGGGGTTCAATCTTAATAGAATATTCAATTCTTCAAAGTTTTTATGTGCTTTTCACTTGCAATCAGCTGTAAATTCTCCAAGTACTGTCCATATCCTTTTTTAATTAATGATTTCAATAGTCCCTCCTTGTCTTCGCTTAGGATTAGGCCATCAACAATTGCTTCCAATCTGATTAGAAAATGAGGATTTTTTCTTTCTAATTCTTCAAGCTTATAAGCTCTTTCTCCATTCATCTTTTATGCTTTTTATTAACTATGTCCAATTAAGGATTTTCATCTTTTACAAATCCAATTCTTCTTCGATTATGTTGGTCTGTCTGTATTTTGTCCTTACTAAGCAAGTAGTTAATTGCTTTGATTACATCTTTATACTGTTTGTTGTTTTTTGCTTCGAGTCTCTTAAGTTTTTCTGTCAATTCTGAGAAACTCATGGCATACTGTTTTAATGCAATAAAAGCCCTGACAATAGCAATACTTGTCTGCCTTGCTTTTTTACTCTTTAGGACATTTGCCAACATGGTAACTCCATGCTCTGTAAATACTAATGGCAATGCTCCTTTGGGTCGCTTGATAGGGTATGTCATCACAATTTGTGATGACATGCTAGCCCATTCCTTTGCAGATAATTGAAACATAAAGTCAGTTGGAAAAATGTCAATATTTCTTTTGACCGCTTGATTTAAAACCCTTGTTTCTACTTCATAAAGTAAGGCTAGATCAAAATCAAACATGACTTTCTGACCTCTAACCTCATAGATACTATTTTGTATATTTTGTAATTCCATAATCAAGAGAATAAGTTTAAATATAATGCTTCCGCGGTTTCTTTTCTCTCAGTATTCAAAAAACCAGCCATGTAATTTTGTGTTGTCTTAGAGCTAGCATGTCCTAATGCTTCCTGTACGAAGGCTATTGATTTGCCTTCCCTTATCAATCCAGTGGCAAAACTATGTCTGGCAAAATAAGTACTGATTTCTTTTGTCAGACCATTATCAAGTG
>CALMKY010000332.1 GCA_937867195.1 uncultured Saprospiraceae bacterium
GGCTGTAATGGAATGGGAATGCTGTTTAAAACATCCTGAAGATGGCGCAACAGAAGGCGCTGAGTTTATAAAGAAACATATTATTCATGTTACGGATAAAGCTTTTGATGATTTTGCCGGAACAGGAAGTGATGAAGATTTCAATAAAAGAGTTTTAGGCATTGAATAAGTAAGGATTTGATTTTGTGTTATAGCATCAATAATATTTTAGTTTAAAATAATGATTGATTTTATCGCATAAAAATTCTGTGTTTCTGTGCTTCAGTGGCAAAAAAGAATATGCCACAGAAACACTAAAACACAGAAATGAATTTTTCACAGGAAAATTTTTTAAAAAAACAAATACATGAAGAAACAAATCTTAGCAATGGCTTTTATTGTGTTGCTTGCATCATGCGGTGACAGTGGAGAAAAAAAAGATGAAAGCAAAACTGCTGAAACCACCGAAACCAAACCAGTTGCCGACCCGAGTTCAAATCCCGATTATCAAAAAGGCCTTGATCTTATCAGTAAAAGTGACTGCCTCACTTGTCACAAGCCTACTGAAAAACTTATCGGGCCTGCTTACCAGGATGTGGCCAACAAGTATGAAAATACACAGGCAAATATTACCATGCTTGCAGAAAAAATTATCAAAGGAGGTACGGGCGTTTGGGGCCAGGTGGCAATGTTGCCGCATCCGCAGATATCACAGGCAGATGCAGAACAGATGGTTAAATATGTTTTATTACTTAAATCAAATTAATATTAAAGTTATGAGCAAAAATCTTATTCTCATTGGCTTTGCTGCATTATTGTTCTCATGTAATAATAGTGCTACAGATAATAAAGATAATTCGAAGGATACTGCAGCAGTTGCTGCAACTCCTATGTTCAATGAACTCTCAACTGATACAGGCTGGGTGTCTTTATTTGACGGACAAACGACAAATGGCTGGCATAGCTATGGTAAATCTGCAGCCGGCAGTGCATGGAAAGTAAAAGATGGTGTTTTATATCTTGATACAAGCAATAAGAAAGACTGGCAAATAACAGACGGCGGAGATCTTACCAGCAACAAAATGTATAAAAACTTCGACCTGAAACTTGAATGGAGAATTTCACCTGCAGGAAACAGCGGTATTATGTTTCATGTGGGCGAAGACACGGCAAAATATAAATACAGTTTCTGGACCGGCCCTGAAATGCAGATACTTGATAAAGCTCATCCTGATGCGACTGTAAAACACATGGCAGGCGATTTATATGATCTTATTTCATCTTCCAAACGCTCAGAGAAAGCTGCCGGCGAATGGAACCAGGCTGAAATTGTTTGTATGGACAGTAAGCTTGATTTTTATCTCAATGGTGTGAATACAGTTTCCACTTTTATGTGGGATGACCAATGGAATAAAATGGTTGCAGCAAGTAAATTTGTTGAGTGGCCTGATTTCGGAACATTAAAGCAAGGCCATATCGTTTTACAGGATCATGGCAATATGGTTGAGTTTAAAAATATTATGATCAAGAATTTATAATTGAAATATTTTTAATAGAAAAAGAGCTGTGATGATCGCAGCTCTTTTTTTGTGTGATATGAGATGATTTTTTTACCGCAGAGAACTGGAGAATGCAGAGTCTTTGTATAACTCTGCGAAAACTTTGCGTTCTTATTTCTCTGCGGTGATATAATTTTCTTTCCTACGCTGCTTCTACATTTGTTTTAAAAGAAATGCACACAGACACTCAGAATTTTACAATGCCATGCTTGATGGCATACACCACAATGCCTACCATATTTTTCACTTTCATTTTATCCATTACACGCTGGCGCAGGCCTTCCACTGTACGTGTGCTCATATAAAGCATATTGGCAATTTCTTTATTGGTAAATTCTTTGCATACAAGCTGGATCACTTCTATCTCTTTATCTGTAAACTCTTCTGCTTTTTTCTTGCGGTATGGATTGTATTCACTGCCGGCAATCATCTGCAAAAGTTTGGGGCCGGTGGAATGACAATAATACGGCTGCCTGTGATATACTGATACGATGGCATCGTAAATCTCTTTCTTATCACTGTTCTTTACAAGATAACCTTTGGCCCCTGCTTCAAGCATTTCCATGATAAGTGTTTCTTCATCAAACATAGAAAGACAAATGATAGCAGCTTCCGGGTCATCAGATGTTATTTTTTTTACTGCTTCAATTCCATCCATTACGGGCATCTTTATATCTGTAAGTATTACATCGGGCTTATGTTTATTTACAAGTTCAATAAGCTCTTGTCCGTTTTCTGCTTCGCCGGCTATTGTAATTTCTTCATGTTTGCTCAGCATCAGTTTAAGGCCATCGCGGAAAAGCTCATGGTCATCAGCTATAACTATTTTTATATCCGGCAAAAGTTTTACGTTCATGTGTTCAAGGTTCTGTTGGAATACTGAGTAAATATTTTACACCCTTACCTGTCTGTGCATCCACAGTGAGCCTGGCTTTCAGCAATGCGGCACGGCTTTGCATATTAAGCATACCCAAACCTGTTGTACCTTCACGGGAAGGTTCATAATTAAACCCAACACCATTATCGGCGGCAGAAAGAATCACCATGTCATCTTCCTTATATATATTTATAATTAAATTCTTAGCGCCTGAATGTTTGATTGCATTATGAATTATTTCCTGGATGATCCTGTACAAATTTACTTCGTTTTCACCTGACAATTTAATATCGGTATTACATGTAAATTCTATATGTACGGATCCGAGGTCATTCATTTTGCCGGCAAACTCATGTGCTGCGGCTACAAAGCCTTTGCGCACAAGGGTATTGGGAAGGAGGTTGTAAGATATTTGTCTGAAGCGCCGTATCACTTCATCAATCTGCTTTACAGATTTTTGCAGCACTTGTCTTTCATGTTCATCTGTTGGTTCCACATGATCTACCTGCAGTTTAATAGCGCTTAAGAGCGGGCCGATGTCATCATGCAGGTCTCCTGCAATTCTTTTACGTTCATTTTCGAGTGTATCAATCTCAGCTTTTATCCTTGCTTCCTGCCAGCGGGCCACACTATTCTTTTGCCGGATGATACTGAAAATAAAATATCCCGTAATGCTCGCCAGTATTACTACTGCGACCAATATCACTTCATATATTTCTTCCTGCGTGGTATGCATAATATTGGCCAGGTAAATAAAAGATTACAGGCCGCATTCAGGTAACTGTGTATGTTTTCAACTCCATCCATCAAATCCCGGTTTGCTCTGAGTGATGTCAGCCTTAAACTGAAAATAAATACAAACTGTGCTGTATATAAAATATTAATCAGGCAATATACACTGATTGTTTCAGTAAACCATTTTGTTTTGTTTGAAAAAGTATATTGAATAACACCTTCAATAGAAAGGCATAATATAATGATGCTGGAAAAGATGGCGGCAACAATTGTGCAGTATCCATTATAGCCATCATAGTAAATAATACTTACAAGATAAATAAGAGCCAGTGATGTTATAATAGCAGTAATGATCTTTTTATTCACCACCACATTCATCTTCCAGAAAAAATAAACATGCATCAAAACATTCGCAATCGTAAAAAGATCTACCTGCCAGGTATCATCTTTATCAAGATACCCCGTTTCCTGAAAAATGCCGCACACTTCCACAAGCACGGCCGCAACAAATATGTATATCAGTACGCGGTAAGCCGGCTCAATCACTTTCATACGTATTAAGCCGGCTGCCGCAGGTACTGCGCAGGTAAGTGCAAGAATACTTTTTAAAGTTTCTGTCATGGTACTGGTATAAACCGGAGTGGTTAAGGTTTCAATCCATATTCACCCATACCGCCTCCAGAAGGTGGTGGTGCTGCACCTTTTTGCCTTCCGGTTGATTGGGCACTATATGAACCATCTATATATAATGTTTCATAATTAGGCCCGATACCAGATAAAAGCAGATGCACTTTATAATCTTCACTCATTCCAAAATAAATATGTGTGCCAACACAATTTTTAAGCAACACTATTTTTTCGAGAAGTACTTTATTAAAAGACTCACTGGATTCGGGTAAAATATCCCTGTATGTTTGCGTACCGATCGTAATCTGGTTATTACTGATTTTGTCTTTGTTTGCTTTATACCTGGCAATCCAGGTCCATGCTATAGACGAATCAATATAATGATTCTGTTTTACCAATGAATCGGATGTGCCGGAAAGATTGTTTGGGTAACCGGGAATAACAGTTGTACACGAGTACGTTACAAAAAAGACAGCAGCAGTAAGTACCACCATCAACAACTTTTTAGTAGTAAATGTCTGTTTCATTTTTGAGTTGAGTTTTTATAATTTAAAAACGAAAATATAATTCCGGGTAAATATACAGATGCGTAGAAATACGCAATTTGAAAGGTTGAGATAAAAAGCAGTTGCCGGTTGCCGGTTACTGGTAACTGGTAACCGGCAACCAAAAAATTGAACCTCTCAAATATGCTTCATTCTTACATTCGCAAAAAAATAATAATGGAATTAAAGCAACTGATACTGGAAGCATGGAATAACCGTGAACTTTTACAGGATGAAAAATACAGACAAGCCGTAAGAGATGTAATGGAAGAAGTGGATAAAGGAAGACTGCGTACTGCATCGCCCGGCGAAAATGGATGGGTAGTAAATGAATGGGTGAAGCAGGCCATACTTTTATATTTTGCAATACAGGATGAGGAGCTTTACCCGTTTTATTAATAGCTGAATAATCAAATCGAACCAATCCTGTCTTTTCAGATCCCGTGCCTATCCAAATGATTCCGTCACGATCACAAAATAAGGATCTGGTATTACAATCTTTGATAGGATATCCATTCGGCGCATTATAAAACTCCAGGTATGGCTTGATGTCTTTAAAGGGCGTGGATATCAAACTGTCCGGTATGACCGTTAGGCCCAGGTTGGTCCCTATAAAAACATTTCCGGAATGGTCTGATATGACCTGGTAGACCACATTATCCGCAAGGCCCAAGGATGTATTAAATGTTTCAAATTTCAGTGGATAAGGTTCCTTTTTGAGAATGCTTTGATTCAATTTATCTACTTCATGTGAAATCACCCTGCTCAGACCTTGTGCATTCGTACCAATCCAAATATTGCCTGCCTTATCTATATTGATACTATTCACACTAAAACCACACAATCCTTGCTCTGTATTATAATTGGTGAATGTATTCATTTTTTCATTGAATACACTGATGCCTGCACGACCGGTGCCGATCCATAGATTTCCGTATTTATCTTTTATACTATTCGTAACTGCATTGTGTGCAAGTCCTTGCTTGGATGTAAAATTTATAAAACCAGCTTCGGGTCCTGATGTTTCAAATTTGCTCAAACCATTTCCTGTACTAATCCACAGGATACCATCCGGATCTTCGTAGAAATTATTAATGGCATTATTCGCCAGTCCTTGATAGATCGTATAGTTGGTGATGGTACTGGTACTTCCCGATGGGTTTGCTATTTTATAAAACCCGCAACCATTGGTAGCCACCCACATATTACCATCTTTATCATTTAAGGCAGACTGCATCGTCGCCCCGCAAACTCCAAATCCCTGATTAATAGAATAATTCGTAAATGACATGCCATCGTACTTTACAAGTCCATTCGTTTGGGTACCAAGCCAAAGATTGCCGGCTTTATCCTGAGAGATACCAAAAATCGAACTAAGCCCTAATCCTGCGGGTGTAATAAAATTGGAAATGAAAGAACCGTTGTATTTGCTGATACCCCCGCTAAACGTGCCGATCCATACATGCCCATTTTGATCCACTGTGAATGCATTGATCTCATTGCTAACCAATCCATTTTGAATCGTAATGTAGCTAAATCGATTCCCTGATTTATTAGATGGGTCATAGATGGTAACTCCTTTTTCGAAATCACCTACCCAGATTCTCCCTTCCTGATCTTCAATCAATTTGTTTACATTTTCTCCTAATAAACCGTCTATGGTGGTAAACAAAGTAAGGCCCTGAAATGAGTCATTCGTTTTGCTTCCTGAATAGGATGACGGGTCTATTTTAAAAATTCCTTTGTTGGTACCACACCAAATATTTCCCGATTTATCTTTGATGATGTCTCTTATCCGATTGCTGGGCAAGCCATTGGTCAAATTGTACGCAATAAATTTTTGAGTTTTGCTATCAAATTTATTTAATCCGGCAATGGTACCGATCCAGATATTACCATCAAGATCTTCCACCAAAGGACCCGGGTTAGTAAATAAGAGTCCATCCGCAGTAGTATAATTGATAAATTTATTTTCATTTGGTATAAACTTAGAAATACCTACACCGGTCGTAATCCAGAGGTCGCCATTTTTGCTTTCAATGATTTTATTAAGAGCATTACTGCCTAAACCATCCGCAATAAAATAATTAGTAAACTTATATCCATCTAACTTATTCAATCCATTCTGAGAGGTAATCCATATATTTCCATGTTTATCTTCCATGATGCACGTTGGCTGCACACCGGACAAACCTTGTTCTGTAGTATAGGTGGTAAATTTTTTACCATCGTATTTACTCAATCCGCCCCCGATCGTGCCAAACCAGAGATTTCCCTTACTATCGGCATAAGCCGATTGGATTCCATCCAAAGCCAATCCCTGATCTGTCGTGAATACCGAAAAATTCGCTTTGCTTCCGAGGGTATGACTTTTACTTGCAATGGAATCCTTCAAATCTGTTTTTTCACCCAAAGGGTAATAGGGGGGTAGTTCGCGCTTTATTTTTACTACTTCGCCCAGACCGTTTTTTGTAGAGTACTCTTCACCTGCTTTGCCGGGTAAGGATAGTCTGAGTGGTGCTACTGAATCCTTCAATAACGATTTCTTTGGTTGCAGACTATCCGGAAGCTTACTCAAGTCTACTACGGCTGGGAGGGAATAGGAGATTGGGGTGCTCATGACAGGATCCATTACCTGCTCAGATGGTTTTTGCCGGCAAGATATGATCATAATTTGCCAGATAAATCCCAAAATCAGGATGCTTTGATTTCGTCCGCAACGTTTTATTTTACTGCAAGTCATTTTAAGAGGCAATCGTTTTAAGAAACCAAGATAATCAATTGTATAGGAATGAATACAAATGCTGGTTTGGTCTTTTTTAAGGACTAAAGGATTAGCAATTTTTCACTTTGGAATAATAAATTACCATGCGTTCTTAACTTTAATTTGTTTACTATGTCGAATCTGAAATTTGCAAGATGTTTTGTAATTTATAGAAGTAAATATTTTAATAAATTTAAACACACTTAATACGCAAAAGACAAAATCTACGGTGTGTCGTGGAAGCCACGAATTTCAATATTAAGTTTTTGTTATGTCATTAAACTTTATAAGTTAAATTGATACTTTTACCTTTTTTGATAAATTAATTTATGTTCTCCAAACTACCATTCTATCAAAAGGGTCTATAGCACTCAAGGTATTACCGTTTATAATATTAATGTGCTTGCTAAAAGTCGCTTCTCACTATTTTGGTTTCGAAGTACTGGAACTCAATACCATCTTGACAAGCTTAGTGGCAGGCACAATATTTCTGATTGGTTTTTTGGTTAGTGGAGTACTTTCAGATTATAAAGAAAGCGAAAAACTACCCAGTGAATTAGCCGCCTGTCTATATGCTCTGTATGATGATATCTATACAATCTTTAAAAGTAAACAGTCTGCTGCAGCCTTGGAGTTTTTATATGCCCATCAAATTTTTACCCAGTCGGTCATGACTTGGTTTTATAAAAAAGAACGCACTAAACATATATTGAATCGTATTCAGGAAATGAATGTATTCATCATCGGAATGGATGTAGAAGGGATACAGCCTAACTATATTATAAAAATCAAAAATGAACAAAATAACCTTAGGAAAATTTTCTTGCGAATCGATACGATTCGAGATACTACGTTTGTAGCCTCAGCTTATGTTATCGTGGAGTTTATGAGCGTGTTGATTGGGTTTTGTTTTTTAATCCTGAAGATTGAACCATTTGCCGCATCTTTATTTTTTGCTGCCTTGGTTGTCTTTTTACTTTCCTATATGATATTTTTGATTAAAGACCTAGATAATCCTTTTGATTATACATTGCATGGGGAATCTGGTACCGAGGTCTCATTGCTTGTGTTGCATAATTTGGAAAATGAAATCAATAGCAATTTGATGACCAAACTTCGATCGGAAGTCATTGAAAGGAATTGAATCAATTAGACACGCTTCTTTCTGTTACCTTTGCCACATGATTGATCTAAATAAAATGATAGCAGTGAGTGGTATGCCGGGCTTGTATGAAATCGTAGCGAACCGGGCCGACGGGGCGATTGTAAAATCACTTGAAAATGGCCAGACTAAATTTGCCCCGTTGCGCAAACATCAATTTTCATTGCTGGAAACCATCAGCATTTATACAACGAACGACTCTACTCCTCTGTCAGAAGTATTTCAAAATATGAAATCATCAGATGTCGCCCTACCCAATCACGAGTCGGATCAAAAAACGCTTACAGATTATTTCCAGTCAGTATTACCGGATTATGACCCGGACCGGGTACACATCGGCGATATTAAAAAGGTGATCAAATGGTATAGTTTTTTAGCAGGAAACAATTTATTAAAAGAAAAAGCAGAAGAAGCTAAAAAAGCAGTTTAGGTTAATTGGATTTATCCGGATTGATTTTATTCGGGTCATATTGGGTATAATTGCTGTGAACAAAATCTTCAAAAGCAGGTTGGATTCTGATATACGCCAGCATTTCATTTGTCAAAATACTATCGCGATTATTTAGTCCGAGTTCCACTGATTTTTTTAGTGCTTCGAATCCTTCTGCCGGTTTTTCAAGAATGGAAAATGCGCACGCTTTATAGAACTGGATTTCTGCATCTTTTGGATTTTTTTCTTCCGCTTTTTTAAGTTCTTCGAGTGCATCTTCAGTATGGTATTCATTTAGCTTTTTGAGTCCTGCTGTTTTGTGTTGATTAAATAAAACAGGGAGTTCAAAGCTAAGTCCTTTATTTGAGGCCTCCCGATGCTCATCATCTTCATCGTTTTGTTGTCGTCCGGCAGGTTTTCCTGATCCTGTAAATGGAACCGGTATGTTTTGAGCTATCAGTTTATGATTTTTTCTCAGATCCAATAATGCCTCACCCATCATACTGAGTTTAGATGTCAGAATATATCTGGACACCGTACCATTTTCGACTACATTAAATGAATGATCCGTTCCGGCAAAAGATGCTTTCCGGGAGACCACTTGACCATTAACAATAACGACTTCTTCTCCGAGCCAGTTACTGTGGAACTCGATGGTGATATGACCGACCTGGATTTGTTTGTAATACAACGAATGAACAATTTATGAATTAAGAATGATAATTTTAAAGTTGACAACAAGTTGGATGTCGAAAACCGGATCCAAATGTAATAAGATCTTTAAAAAAACTCTTTCAACAATTCCAAGCGCAATCCTGCAATCCCCCCTATTTTTATAAGTTCTAAAATCAGGTAATTCCATTCATGAAAAAACTATTTGCCTTCCTATTGGTAGTCTGCGGTCTGGCTTCGTTCTCATTTTTACGCGATCCCGGCAACCGTTATTACGAACTGACCAAAAACATGGAAATCTTTTCAAATGTCTATAAAGAAATCAATTATTATTATGTAGATGATATCGAGCCAGGTAAACTGATGAAAATCGGTATCGACGCCATGTTGAATAGTCTCGATCCGTACACCAATTATTTTTCTGAAGCACAGGTAGAGTCTTATCGATTTACCCAGGAAGGAAAATATCACGGCATCGGTGCAGGTATTAAAATGATGGATGGCCTACCCACCATTACCGAATTATTCGAAGAGTCTCCTGCTTATAAAAACGGTGCCCGGGTGGGTGATCAAATCGTTACGGTTGAAGGAAAACCGGTTGCGGGTAAGTCAAAAGACGAAATCGATGCTATGATGCAAGGAGCTGCAGAGTCCAACCTAAATGTAACGGTCAAAAGATTAGGAGAATCCAAAGAATTGCCATTCAGTATTCCCCGCGGTGAAGTCGATGTCCCGAATGTCCCTTTCAGCGGCATGGTGAGTGATCGAGTCGGGTATATTAATCTCACCATTTTTACTGACCAGGCCGGAGCACATGTGATGAAAGCACTCAACGATCTCAAGAAAAACAATCCGACCATGAGTGGATTGATTCTCGACCTGAGAGATAATCCCGGTGGGTTATTAAGAGAGGCGGTCAATGTGAGTAATGTATTTATTCCCCGAAACGAATTGGTGGTAACGACCAAGGGCAAAGTAAAGGAATGGGATCGTGAGTTTAAAACGTTACAAAATCCTACCGATGATAAAATTCCATTAGTCGTCATCGTCGACAAAGGATCTGCATCTGCCTCAGAAATTGTATCAGGTGTTTTACAAGATCTCGATCGGGCTGTCATCCTGGGACAAAGAAGTTATGGCAAAGGTCTGGTGCAAAATACCCGACAGATAGGCTACAACGGGCAGGTAAAAATGACGACCGCTAAATATTATATACCCAGTGGACGATGCATACAGGCTGTGGAATATGAAAAAGGCGAACCCAAAGCAATCCCTGATTCTCTTCGCGCAGAGTTTAGAACAAAATCCGGGCGCAAAGTCCTGGATGGCGGGGGAGTCAAGCCTGATGTCATTATGGAGTCTGAAAAAATGCCTGAGATCATCCATCAACTTTCTTCTAAAGACGTCATATTTAAATATGCCAATTATTATAAGAATACGCATAAAGATATTAAGCCATTGAAAGAATACAAATACTCAGAATATGATGATTTTAAAAAATTTGTTTCTAACAGCAAGTTTAGTTATACATCGATTGTTGAAGATGGACTCAGTCAATTAAAAGAAAAAGCTAAGACAAGTCCTGAATGGGAAAAAATAAAATCTCAATACGAAGCTTTGGAAAAATCAACTCATGCAGATCAAACTGCATTATTGGATAAGCATGTGGATCAAATATCTAAAATCATAGAAATAGTCGTGACAATTCTTAATAGGCAAATTATGCATCAAATTATGTGGGTTGCAGCATAGCATGAGTGCCATTAATGCTTTATTTAAACATCCGACAAATTCATTATCCTTGTGTTGCATACTTTCTCGATAAAATTTGTCGATGTGCAAGCGTAAGGTACTTACAATGTTTTTAGCACAATTATGTGCAAAATAATCTTGCCATTCAGCAATACTCCTGAGAGGTTTGATGCTCT
>CALMKY010000333.1 GCA_937867195.1 uncultured Saprospiraceae bacterium
CACCGTTGCCCTCCAGTGATTTGGGTTTCGGAATATGGAGACCTTCATTGGCAATGGCATAAATATGATTAGGATCTGTGACGTTTTTAAATGAATATTTGCCTAAGGATTTTGATTGGATATCCGGTTGATTTTTAATTTCATCCTGTACTTTACCCGATATAAAAATGCTACCTGGTACAGCAAAAGATTCCAGTCTGGAAGCCAGATTTACCCCATCACCGAAGATATCATTTTCATCAATAATCACATCCCCTTGATGTATGCCGATGCGAAGTGGTACTACAGGTTCCTTTCTCATCTCGCTTTGCACTTCAATAGCAGCTCGTACGGCCTCCACCGGACTTTGAAACATACACAGCACTCCGTCGCCACTAAACTTTAAAATCTTACCTTGTCTTATAGATATTTGATATTCTAAAGCATTGTAAAGTTTTTTACGGCTAAGATTTGCTTTTTGCTCGTCAAGTTGCATTAAACCGGTAAAGCCGACGATATCGGCAAAAACAATGGCAGCTAATTGACGGGTTTGAGACATGTCGTATGGATGTTAAACAAATATAGCAAAACCAATTTGATCATCGACACAGATTATGATTTTTGAATGAAACAAGATTTTCCTACGACTTCACTTTCAAATATTTATCAAACCATCCGATATACCGATTCAACCGATCCATCTGATAAGAAGGCACCGTGATACCATGGAACTGACCGGGATAGATAATCAGTCCCGTCGGTACACCATTGGATCGCAAGGCCTGGTACATCTGTTCGCTCCCGACTGCTGGTACATTAAAATCTTTCTCTCCGACCATAAACAGAGTGGGTGTTTTGATCTTGTCTGCGTGCAGGAATGGATAGGAGATCTTTAGATACTTTTCAATATTATTATCTTTCCACGGGGCCCCGATCTCATTATCAAACTGGGTGATGTATTGATCGACCCCATAGAGAGAAAGCTGCATCGCACTCCCGGCCCCACTGGCAGCTGCTTTGAATCTTTGATCTCTGGAGATGGTAGCATCGGTGAGGATGCCACCGTAACTCCATCCACCGATACCCATTTTATTACTATCGATGATTCCTTTAGCGATGAGGTTATTTGCTGCGCCTTGTATATCGAGCACTTCCTTATTACCCCAGTCAGCATAGATCGCTTTGCAATAATCGATACCACGGCCATTGCTACCGCGATAGTTAACTCCAATGACAGCATACCCCTGGGCTGCAAGTATCTGACGGGTGAGATCGAAACTAAACTCATCCTGTCCGACCGGACCGCCGTGGATAAAAAATACAGCGGGTAGCTTAGATTTTTCTTTTGCGAAAGGAGAGAATAACAAACTCGATACCTGGGCACCGTCTTTGCTTTTGGAGCTAACCTTTTCTACGGATGCAAAATTAATTTGCGAAATAAACTCATCATTGATGGTAGTGAGTTTGCGTGGCGTATTATTTTCCAAAGCAAAGATATCGGTCGGAGCATAAGGACTCGTGATCGATGCGATCCACTTACCGGATGGATTGGTTTCGATGGATTGGATTGATTTTTCCCCGGTGAGGATGTTCGTGACGGCATTGTTATTGATATTAAAGGATGATAATTTGCGCATGCAATCATCGGTAACCAGTCCCAGGATATTTTCATTGTCCTTCCACCGGATATTCGTTACGGGTCGGTCTAAGGATTTGCTGATTAGTTTTGGTATTCCTCCGCCGGAAGATATGACTGAAAGAATGGGCTGATCGTACATAATAAAATTACCATCGGTGGTGCTTTGCAGGTAAGCGATCGACTTACCATCCGGGCTCCATTGGATGTTGTTATCGGTACCTTTCCAGGTGGTCAATTGCTTTGCTTCTGATCCGGGGGTGGAAGACATGACGAAAATATCGGAGTTTTCATTTTTATCAGGATCCTCGGTATGATTCGATACGAATGCGATCTGGCTGCCATCGGGACTCCATCGAGCACCTCCTTCATCAAACATTCCTCTGGTAAGGGTATCGATTTTTTTATCGTTCAGATTAAACAGATAAAGATGAGTTTTGCGGTGATCGTGCAGATATCCCTGCACATCTTGCTTGAAATGGTATCGATCGATGATCATAGGCCCTTTTTTTGTACTGGTATCCTCCGGATCTTTGATGGTCATTAAAATTTTTTTACTGTCGGGGCTCCATGAATACTCTTCAAGATCACCTTTGACTTCGGTTAGTTTGATTGCTTCACCGCCCATGCGATTTAAAAGGTATATCTGGCTTGATCCTCCTTGGCGTGATGATGTAAAGGAAAGATATTTTCCATCAGGACTCCATCGGGGACTCGATTCGCCCTCGGGGCTATTCGTAAGTTGTATTGATTCTTTACCATCCCATGAGATCATCCAGAGATCGGTATTGCGTTTGTCTTTGGCACTATCAATAGTAGTTAGGGTATAGGCTACCCAATTGCCTTCGGGAGAGATTTGTCCATCGCCGACCGTTTTGAGTTTGTAAATATCGGAGGGAATTAGTTGTCGTTTGGTTTGACTTTGAACAAATGAAAAACTGAATAGCGATGCTATTAATAAAATGTATTTAGTCCTTATCATGGATGAATGTT
Source organism: uncultured Saprospiraceae bacterium (assembly GCA_937867195.1). Lineage (GTDB taxonomy): Bacteria > Bacteroidota > Bacteroidia > Chitinophagales > Saprospiraceae > JADJLQ01. The sequence continues at coordinate 2,609 of CALMKY010000333.1, forward strand.
TTATCTATTAATTCTTTGTTTAAAATTGTGCTTTCCCTGTCCCATTTCAACCCCAAGCATTAAGTTTCATATGCTTTGAGATCGTACTGGTTGAAATGGGAACCTCGCTCTAATTTTTCTATTATAAATTTAATTAATTGCATACCAGTGATTAAAAACTTACAAAGAATTTTTTCAGTGCCATTCAGTGGCTTTCGTGGTAATCTTTGCATTAATTTAAAATCTATACTGCACCCCAATATTCCAACTAAAGTCAGAATGCGGTTTTGAATACAAGGGCAAAACGGTCTGCCCTATCAAACCTAATTCAATCCCTTCGATAAATAACGAAGAGGTCTGAGCCACATAAAACCCTTCAAATGGTAAAGCATTCTTCACAATAAAGGTGGAAGGGAAAAAATTAAATCTGAGTTTATCTCCGAGTCGGATGTTTTTCACACTCAAGGCTATATTGAAGAAGTCCCCCCATTGCACGGCATCCCATTCGACACCGCGTTCATACCAGTTTTGAATGTTCAGGATCAGGTTATCACTAAATTTATGGTTAAATGATATTTCTGTCGGAAGGTACTGATTCACAACCTGGGTTAGCTGATTTGGCCGGGAAGGGAAATTGATATTATCTCTTTTATAAAAAAAAGCATAGGCACCGCCGACCCGCAACCAGGTGTTTTCTGATAAATTGATTTTATACAATAACCAATTGGTTTGAGACCATGGTTTAAAATCCGTGACCGATACATTGAATTGCGGATTAAAAATAAAATTGCCTTTCGTCATGAATACATTGGCCATTAAGGCGGGCTTGTCCAGGGTATACGCAGGAACAGGGTCGATTCCATTATTGGTCAGGATGATATTGCCAAATACATTCCATTGATTTGTTTGGGCCGTGCCAGCAATTACTATCCATATCATCACACAGATCAGTCCTGATTTTTGCATATCTACTTTTTATGAGCGCATGAATATAGAAAAAGTATAGTGCAAATTTTAGTTCAATCGTAAATATTAGATAACGTCTTTAGTAGTTAAATGAATTTCGCTTTGCCTGGCCGTTTTTACCTCTAAGATCTGAAGCAGGTAGTGTGAATTTTAATGCTACTATGAACTTAGCGATATGAATTTCGCTGTACCAACTTTACTCAGTTTGTGGTAGTGTGAATTTTATTTCACACCTAAGAATTTTATCCCTTAAGGCGAAATGAATTTCGCTTTACCTTGTTTTAGCGAAATGAATTTCGCTGTACCATTCTTAATTCATTTCATACAAAAGCAAAACAGCTACACACATGACATGTATAGCTGTTTTTAAAAACAGATAAAGATCTAATTTTCTATATCTGTTTACAGTAGTTTTTTCTGATCGATTACTTAGCTTTTACTTTTACTGTATCTACTTTTTTAGTAGTGTCAGCAGCAGCAGCTGCAGCAGCAGCTTTTGCGATACTGTCAGCAGTAGCGACTTTAGCTAAACTATCAGCAGTTGCTTTAGCAGCAGCTTCAGCAGCTTCTTTGGCTTGTTGTGCATTGTTACATGCAACTGCAAGAGTGAGTACAATCATTGCAGCTATAATTGATTTTATCTGTTTCATGATGCAAAAATATTACGCGCTATACACCCGACTATCAAAGGCTTAGAAAACATCTTGTTAATCTTTATTAAATAAATCTGTCCGGATCGGGTATACTTAGGAAATGATAAAAAATAAAAAGACTGTCATACTCTTTGATGTATGATTGTCTTTATGAATATATAGTCGGCGAATACCCCGATGCTGCTTTCCTAAAGAATTAATATTTAGTGAGCATGCATATGAGCGGTATCAGCCGGGTGACTTGCAGCAACCAATGCCATTCCGCATTTAGAACATTTATCTCCCGCTTTGCCTTTTATATCAGCATGCATTGGACATACATAGGTCATCATAGTATCCATTGCCGGCATAGCCGCCATACCAGCTTTTGCAGAAGTATCTGCAGACGCTGTGGAAGTGGCAGATTCTGAAGCATGTTGCGTTGCATTTTGACATGCTATACTTACCAAAAGGATCGAAAGCGTCCATATGAGAAATCTTAAATTTTTCATAACACAAATGTAAATCTCATAAGCTCATGAATATAATTCCATTAGACAATAGGTTGTTAATGCGTGTTAACAAATTTTTAGCAATCTATGGACCTATTCCATTCTTCAAGATTAAAAAAGACAGGGGACAAAGGTTTTATCTTAGTTTATCTTTACGACCCTATGTCAAAAGAATCAGTAGAGCATATCATTTCATTGACCAAAGACCTCAGCGAGCTATCGGAAGACCGGCTTAATAAAAAAGGACATGTTCACTACGAAGAATTAAAAACGGTACTTCATTTTCATGAACATCGATACTATATCCTGAACGATCCCCTTATCAGCGATTATGAATACGACCAACTCTATAAAAAGCTGGAATACCTGGAAGAAAAACATCCGGAATGGATTACCAAAGATTCACCAACCCAACGGGTATCAAATGACCTTACACAGGAGTTTACCTCGGTGACTCACCTCAGGCCCATGCTTTCATTGGCAAACTCTTATGACGAAAATGATCTGATCGAATTTGATAAACAGGTAAAAAAATTATGCAGGCTTGATCCTACTGCCAAAGTGGAATATTGTGTAGAGCCCAAATACGATGGTGGCAGCATCGCATTGGTATATGAAAACGATGTCCTCAGTCGCGCTGCCACCCGGGGTAATGGTACCCAGGGAGAAGAGATGACAGCCAATGCAAAAACAATCCGCACCATACCACTCAAAGTACCATTTAAGAAAATGGGAATTGTCAAAGCTGAATTACGTGGTGAAGCATTGATTAAAAAAGAAACATTCAAAAAAGTAAATCATCTGCGGGCTGAAGAAGGTCTGGTATTATTCGCCAATGCCCGAAATGCAGCTACGGGAGGACTCCGCACCAAAGATCCTCAGGAGACGGCCCGCCGTGGTATCGAAGCCGTCATTTATCAGGTAGGATACCTTGAAGATGCCAAAGGAAATGAAATCAATAAGTTTGGCAAACATGCGGATGGCATCCATGCTCTCGAATCCTTAGGGTTTAAAGTGCCTACGATTGAATTTAAAATTTGTAATGGAATCGATGAGGTAGTCCGGTTTTGTGAGCACTGGCAAGAGAAGCGAGATGAGTTTTATTATGAGATCGATGGTATGGTGGTCAAAGTCAATGATATCGCTATGCAGGAGCAATGCGGCTATACATCCCATCATCCGCGATGGGCTATTGCCTTTAAATTTAAAGCAAGACAAGCTACCAGCAAATTAATAAATGTAGAATACCAGGTCGGTAAAGTAGGTACCATCACACCTGTGGCTAAACTCGAACCCGTACAAGTTGGTGGCGTCATCGTTTCTTCGGTATCCTTGCACAATGAAGACTTTATCAATGCCAAAGATCTTCATCTTGGTGATACCGTCGTCGTGGAGCGATCAGGTGATGTGATTCCTTATATTGTCAAAGCGCTTACCGAATATCGCAATGGCAATGAAAAGAAAATCGTATTCCCCCGCGAATGCCCTATCGGTGCTCAAAGTGGAAAACACGTAAAACTCACTCGCCAGGAAGATCAGGCATTCTGGATTTGTCCCGATTGTCAATGCGGTGCTCAGGATTTGGAGAAGTATATATTCCATGTATCGAAAAACGGCATGGACATCGAAGGCTTCGGTCCATCGATCATGGAAAAATTTGTGCAACTGGGATGGATCCATTCGATCGCAGATATCTATCGACTCGACTATGATGCTATTAGTAAACTGGAAGGCTTCGGAATTAAGTCTGCAACAAAACTCAAAAGCAATATTGCATTAGCCAAAAAACGTCCCATCAAATATTTATTACAAAGTCTATCGATACACCACTTAGGTAAAAAAGCAGCCTCCCTGATCAGCGAACGACTTGATTATGTACCCAATCTCACAGAATGGAGTGAAGAGCAATTCCTCGATATACCCGAGATCGGTCCGGTCGTCACGAAGAATGTCATCGATTGGTTTCACGATAAAAAGAATATACAGGTCATACAAGAAATGGAATCAGCAGGTGTCAATATGTATCAAACCGACGAAGACAAACCCATCAAGGTAGAAGCTGATGCTCCTTTAGCCGGTAAGACTATTTTATTCACGGGTACATTATCAAAACTTACCCGTGAAGAAGCACAGGAACGGGCTGAGAAAGCCGGTGCGAAAAATATCAGCGGAGTAAGCAGTAAACTCAATATCCTCGTGGTGGGTGAAAGTGCGGGATCTAAATTGGAGAAGGCGAAAGCTTTGGGCACGGTGGAGATCTGGACGGAGGATGAGTTTTTGGAAAAAGTGGGGTGAGGAATTTTACTATCTTTAATTTGTCATGTACACAATCGCTCAACGAATAGAATATCTACAAGAACAAAGTCCATATCTATATAGAAGTGAAGATAGAGTCTTTCTAAAATTTCTCAACTATGCTTTCTCTTATTTATTTATAGCTCTGGTGATTGTGTATTTTTTCTTTGTGATGAAAGATTTACTGACTGGGCCACCTTATTCAAAGATCTACATCATGGCAAGTAGTTTATTATTTTTTTATAATGAACCTATATTAGGATTGATTTATAAAGCTCATGTGCAGAGAATCTATCTTTTTAAATATGACACTACATTTGAAGTTGACTCTTTACCTTCTTTTTTTTATAAAATGAATATGGTAATTAAATGGATTGCATTTTCATCCTTTCTAATAATATTTATTCCGCGAATGGGGGAATTCCGTTTAAATCCTGCTTTCGTTCAATATTATCTCATTTTTGTAATTGCATTGTTTGTCTTATTAACGATCAGCATTATTGGTATCTATTTAGATTGTAAAAAAGTGGAGAAAAATATTGTTGATCATTTTAGCTTAAGTACCAACTAAAAACTGGATTTTTGCCATTCAGGTTTTGAAGTCATTTCTACTTTTTCTTACTATTGTTTTACTCGTTTCATGTCGATCCTGGCAAGATAAGGATCTGAGCATCCAGGAAATATTTATTAATGAAGCCGGAGAATCCTATATCATTATAAAAAATCTGGGTCATACCCGCATCGATGAAAAAAATATTGATTTGACCGTAACCTGGGATGGGAATGAAAGACAGATCTTCCATCTGGACAGTCTGGATCCTCATTTCCGATTTCCTCACGACAGCAGCATCCTGAAGCTGGGACCGAAACTATTCAATGAAGAGCATTTCGTTTCAGCATCCATCGATATCAAAAACTCAGTGATGGAATCCGATGAGGTGCACAATACGTACCATCGATTACTTCAGCATGCCGATACAGCTGGTTCTGATTCAATACATATAGTTTCGGTTCAATATCCCCCGATCCAGCGTTCATTTGATAAAGATGCATACTTTAAACTCATGCATTCCCAACCCTATTATGAGTCGGTGGTATGGCATGATGCAAAAGGGGCCTACCGCTTGCAGGAATGGCCATCCATCTGGAAAGATAAATTGCTGGATGCAGTTGCGGCTATCTATATAAATAAGACGATTCATTATGATGATACAGTACCCGATTCTTTATCGTATGAAGATGCTTTCAATATATTCAACCGCTATATAGCTCATAGTCTATTTATAGAAAAAGAAAAACTTACGCCTTGGTCCGTTAAAGATTTTGAAACTAAAGACCTCAGTCAACTATGGAATAGCGAAAATTATTTTCAATACGATAGTCTGCACAAATATTATTCGCCGGATTATCAAAGAGCAGGTGGAGCCTTGATCCATCATCCGTTGGCATCGTATCATTTTATGAGATCCCTGATCGCAGATTACGGATTAAATAATACCAATGAATCATTATCCGTATTATTAGATTGGTGCCGGGGATATCTGGTGCACAGCGAGCGGCAAGGTCAGATTTTTTATCAGTCTATCCCTCACACCTGGTATGCAAAGAAAGGGGAAGTGCACCGGGTCTATTCCTGTTGGGCTACCGGTGGTTTGATCATGGATGCATGCAGGTCTATGAATATTCCTTTCACCAAATCGACCATTGAATTATTAAATGGTCTGCACAGCCAATTGTATTTTCCTACTGAAAATAAATACATCGTACATGCAGATGATCTGTATGATCCCCTGTTTTATTCTCCCGGCAAAGAGGTTTCATCCTGGGCGATGGCCTTTACTAAAAATGAATTCGATAACCTCATCGATCAAAAGCCATATTGTATACAAGATAGTTGTCATACTCCGGGTCAGCAGCATACCTATGATCGACGGAAAATATTGGTGCAAAAAGCGCTCGATGCAGGGTCTGTTTCACTAGCCTATCGGATGTACCATGATCGATCTTCATTTCATTCTTATCTTTCAGGAGAAGAATTTCCTGGTTTATTAAAGCCCATTTTTGAATCCAAAGAAATTGAATCCATTTTAAAACAAATCTCCGATTGGAACTTGTCCCATTCTCAAGTCATTTCCTTGCACGATCGCTTTGAGGAGGGTAAAAACAACATTCGATAATGATTTTTTGCCCGGAATTATATTAAAAAATAAAAGCTTCATAATATATTTGCGTACTCTAATTCTTGATAGGAATCATGTGTATAAAACAAGTCAAACGCCGTACATGGATAAAATGCGCATAAGCATATCCGGTGTTTATTTTTCCTTCAAAAAATTTCCTTTTTAAAAATCTAAATATCGATCCTAATGAAAGTCATGAAATTTGGCGGCACCTCTGTAGGTAAACCCGAGCGCATGCGCGATGTAGCTCGCCTCATCACTGCGGATAACGAGAGCAAAATCGTAGTGCTCAGTGCATTGAGCGGCACCACCAATACACTTGTCACGATTGGCAGATGCATTGCGGATCGAAAAAAAGACGATGCATTGCAAGTCATCGATACTCTCAAAAAACATTACGATTCGTTTGTCGATGATCTTCTAAAGAAACCAGATACGAATCAAGAAGGACATAAAGCCATTGAGGATCATTTTGATTTTCTTAATACAGTTACCAAAATCTCGTACAGTGAACCCTTGGGAAAAGATATTCTTGCACAAGGTGAGCTGATGTCGACGAAGTTATTTTCACTCTATCTAAAAGAAAATAATATTTCACATCATTTGCTGCCTGCTTTGGACTTTATGTCGATCGATACAAATGACGAACCACAAATCGCCAGCATCCGGGAAAAATTACATCCTATCCTCGCTGCACACAGCGATACCAATATCTATGTGACACAAGGTTATATTTGTCTGAATGCAAAAGGCGAAGTGGATAACCTGAAACGGGGTGGATCTGATTACAGTGCATCGTTGATCGCTGCAGCCATCCAGGCATCCGTATGTGAGATCTGGACAGATATCGACGGTATGCATAATAACGATCCCCGCATCGTAAAAACAACCAAACCGATCGAACATTTAAGTTTTGATGAAGCAGCAGAGCTTGCTTATTTCGGTGCTAAAATATTACATCCTGCCTCAATCTGGCCGGCGCAAATGGAACATGTACCGGTGAAGCTTCTCAATACTATGGAACCAACCGCCAGAGGAACTACCATCGCTAAAAATGCAGCCGCTCAGGGCCTCAAAGCAGTTGCCGCTAAAGACGGAATCTATGCAATCAATATTAAAAGCAGCCGAATGCTCCTCGCTTATGGTTTCTTGCGAAGTGTCTTTTCTATCTTCGAAAAATATAAAACACCCATCGACATGGTCACTACATCTGAAGTTGCCGTGTCCATGACAATAGACCAAGTCTCATCCATCAATGAAATCATCGCTGAACTTGAAAAACTAGGTACCGTTTCTGTAACCCCCAATCAAACCATCGTTTCGATCGTCGGTCATAATCTTGCGAGTACTCCCGGCATGCTGGAAAATATTTTTGGAGCCATATCTCATATACCGGTTAGTATGGTAAGTTATGGTGGTAGCCCGCACAATGTATCGCTGCTCGTGCCGGCAGATCATAAGAATGAGACACTGCAGGCTTTGAATATAGAGCTTTTCGGACTAGAATAGGTACTCTGATAATTTGTATTGACGCTGTATGCGCAGCATCCTGCGGACAAGATCAGATGCACGATTTATTGACGAAATTAATATTAATGATTGGAATTTTCTGCAAACTCAAATCAATCAATCGTACAGAATTCGTCCGCAGGATGCTGCGCATGCATCGTAAATAATTTTACTTTTGTTACCAACCTAACGATTATGAAAAGAATTATTATAGGTCTGCTTCTATGGATTCAGAGCCACACCTCAGTGCATTCTCAGGAAATCAATCCCTGGAAACTTTCAGTAAAAGATATCAATCCGACTAATTACCACGGCATCACGATGGCCAATGGAATGATCGGTATCGTATCTGCTCCAGAACCATTTAAAATAAAAGATGTCGTTTTAGCCGGCACCTACGATCTATATGGCAGAGGCAGGGTCAGTAATTTTATCCGCAGTTTTAATTTACTCCAAATGTATCTGGAGGTGGATGGCCAGCGGGTCAATCAATCCAATATAAAAAATATGAAGCAGGAGATCGACTTTAAAACAGCAACCTTTACCTGTTCATTTGATTATGCTGATAAAGCAACCATTACGTATAGTTATATGGCTCTTCGTCATTTGCCGTATTGCGTTTTGATGAATGTGCGGGTGCAAGCAAAAAAAGCAATTCATATTACTGCAGCATCCGTAATGGAAGCACCCGATGCACTCAGAGATGTGGAAAATTATTATAATGAAATTGATCGCCCACATGTCACCATCAGTTTATTGACTTCAACAGCCAAAAGCCCTACGGGTAAATTGCAATTATGTGCCAGCAACACGTTCTTGTTTAACGAAGATCATGGATCAGAACCGCGGATCATTCATGAAATGTGGGATAATAATATGCATCTCATGAAATTCAGTAAATCGATCAATGCCAATTCGAACTATGAGTTTTCGATCGCAGGTTCTTCTATTTCTTCAGCACACCACGATGATCCGCTCAACGAAGCAGAGCGCATGACGATCTATGTTAAATTAGAAGGCAGAGACAGACTGATGCAGTTTCACACAAAGGCATGGAATGATTTATGGAAAAGTAATATAGCGATCGAAGGGGATACCCAGGCGCAACAAGATGTAAACAATATGCTCTATCATTTGTACTCTTTTGTCAGAGAAGGCACTTCCTTATCACCTTCTCCGATGGGATTGAGCGGATTAGGATATAACGGTCATGTGTTTTGGGATACCGAGCTATGGATGTATCCTGCACTATTGGTATTGCATCCGGAACTTGGCAAATCATTAGTAGAGTATCGATATCAGCGATTGGATGCTGCCAGGCGAAATGCATTTTCGAAAGGATTTAAAGGGGCTATGTACCCATGGGAAAGTGCAGGGACCGGTGTGGAAGAAACACCCGTATGGGCATTATCAGGACCATTTGAACATCATATCACAGCATGTGTCGCCATCGCAGCCTGGAATTATTATGCCGTCACCCAGGACAAAAACTGGCTTCGTGAAAAAGGATATCCTATTTTAAAAGAAACAGCAGATTTCTGGTGCAGTCGTGTAGAACGCAATGGGCCCGGTCATTACGATATCAAAAATGTAGTAGCATCAGATGAATGGGCGGAGAACGTAGATAACGACGCATTTACCAATGCAGCAGCTAAAGAAAACTTAGAATATGCTATCGAAGCGTCTAAGCTATTAAACATGCTACCCAATGATGACTGGAGTCAGGTGATGAATAATATACCCATTTTAAAAAATAACGATGGAGTGACTCAAGAACATGCCAGTTATCATGGTGAAGGAATCAAACAAGCCGACGTCAATCTACTCGCTTATCCATTACATCAGATCAAGGATCCAATGCAAATTAAAAAAGATCTCGCCTACTATGAAACGAGAGTGCCCAATGAAGGCACACCGGCCATGACTCAGGCTGTCTTTACTACATTATACTCCAGGCTGGGTGATGGGAGCAATGCACTTAAATGGTTTAAAGATGCCTACCTCCCAAATGTATTACCACCTTTCAGAGTATTGGCCGAAACCAAAGGAGGTACCAATCCATATTTCGCTACCGGTGCAGGAGGCGTATTGCAAAGTGTGATCTATGGTTTTGGTGGAATCGAGATCACTCCCCTGGGAATTACACAAGTGAAATCCGCATTACCGGCTCAATGGAAAAGCATTACTCTCCAAGGTATTGGAACTTTGAGAAAAGATTACAGTAATAAAAATTAGTTCTTCATTCTATCTGGCAGGATGTAATTCATTTCTCCTCTGGAGTTTAAATGACTCATCTGATCACATCCAACATCCTTGAATATTTAAGTGTCAGGCTTCTGTTGTCAAAAGCATCGATGCCACGATTTTCATTATAAACAAGGAATAGACCGGTATTGCTTTGTTTGATCCATCCCAGTCTAAAATTCAGTGACCATTTATCCGTTACATTATTAAATTGAGTCAGCGATTGAATATACATTCGTGGAGTAAAAGAATAGGATATCCGGGATCTCAAAATAGTAGTATTAAAATCACCATAAGGAAGTTTTACAATATTGCTATTGATTCCCCATTCTGAAGTAAACTTATCACCCAGCCTGATATTTAAAGTGGCTGTATTGCTCGCTCGATGACCACCAAAGAAACCACCGATAATGGAGCGAGTCGAAATAGAAATGTTTTTACTGGGGTTGGTCATAAATACGACCTGGACTTCGCTATGGCTGTATGATCCGGCAGGCACTTTGACACCTGATGATATTTCGAACGGTGCGAAGACACCTTCTTTCGTAAAATTAATCCCGGTATGCACTTCGATCCCGGATTGCCATTCCCAATGATTATCGATGTGTAAAAAGGATGTTTCGAGACGACGGTTATCATAATTCCAATAACTGCGATAAGAGATATGAGGTCTTAATTCTAACAGACCTGCTTTACCATTCATTCTCAAATGATACAATATGAGAGCCTCCGGTTTACGAAAACTATTTCTCAATAAAAAACCGACTTCAGGATTAAATCCGCTGCCCAATTCACTATATGCCAACGCGACATTGAGTTTGTTCCATTCATACGTATAACCTAACTTAAAAGTATGATCCTTATCCTGGATGCCGGGGGTACTGGATTTTGCAAAGAAACCTGTGAATTGTGCTTTATTACCCAAACCATATTTGCCATCGATCGCATAGACCTGATTGCTATGATCATTGGCACCATAGTTTTGTTTACTGATAATAGCCGCTCCAAAGGATGATCTTTTAGCAAACTCATGACTAAATCTACCGATCGAGTAATTACTCTTAGCAATACCTTCACTCGTGACATCGTCTGTAAACAACGACATCAACCCGACATTGGTATGATTGATCTTCCCGGATAATCGTGCACCTCCAACGATTGGAACCAAGGCACCATTATTGCCGATCCCAATTCTTCTCGAGAAAAATAAATCGACTTCGCCCGGACTACCGATGCCAAATTGTCCTGCATTTTCCAAAAAGAAAGGCCGTTTCTCAGGAAAAAATAAATTAAACCGATCCAGATTGACTTGCTGATCATCGACTTCTACCTGGGCAAAATCGGTATTATACGTCATGTCAAGCGTAAGGCTTGGAGTAATAGAGTATTTTACATCACCACCAAGATTACCATCTGTGGTAGTACTCCGGGGATTGACTAAATTATTCGTGGTGACTTTGCCCAATACATATGGAATCAATTTTAGATTGCCGGGACTTTGCAAATCCAGACCTGTCAAGGTACCTTCTAATGATAATCTATTCAATGTAAATTCGGCCGGTATAGGAGACCAATACGATGCCTCATTATTCTTTTGAATGTTGCGCTGGAAATTAACTCCCCACGATTGGTTTTTACCAGATTGGAAACGCAATGTTTTGAATGGAATGGCAAACTCAGCTGCCCAGCCCTGATCTGTCACTTTTGTTTTAACCGTCCACGAAGCATCCCAATTGACATTGATGCCACCAATCCGACCTCCTGTCTGGCGATTGGCATTTACATTACCTTGTCCTTCATTATCGATTTGCGCATCGTATTCGATGCCCGCAGGATTGGTACCAAATACAAATCCATTCTGACCATCTTTGTAAGTATCGAGTATAAATAAAAATGCATCTGTATTATCCAAAGCTCCATCGCGACGAGAATCCGATATAATGATCCGATCAGGAGTCTTATCGTAACACATCGCTGACAGATAAAAGTTTTCTTTATCATAGGCGACGCGTACTTCTGTGAGCTCCGTACTTTGCTGACCAAGGTTGGGTTGTGTCTGAATGAAATTACTAATTGGAACAATGGTTTTCCAAAGGGGATCGTTTACTATGTCACCATCTAAAATGGGCTTTGTATTGACCGAACTTGCCCTTGTTTGAGGTCTAATTCTAGAATAGGCTGATGCCGGAGTAGAAAGACTTGGACTATTATTACCGTCATTTTGAGAATATAAATCAAACGCATATCCAGAGAATGTAATGATAAACCAAAATTGTATTTTCGTCCAATGCATGCCGAAAGGTATATAAATAATCAATAAAAAATCACCGCGATGAAAATAGTTACGATTTGTTTCCTCCTATCAATATGGGTTCCGATCCATACCGATGCTCAATCACCCTTTGATACCACCCTCTATGGTCGGAATGATCAAGTAGGTAAATACATCCCGACGAGAGGTATCCGATTGTATTATGAGACATACGGCAGTGGAGATCCATTGTTAATTATACATGGAAATGGAGGATCCATTAATAACTTTTTATATCAAATACCTTACTTCTCAAAACATTATAAAGTAATCCTTGCCGATAGCCGGTCACAGGGTAAATCCATCGACATGGGAGACTCATTGAGCTACGAAATGATGACCGACGATCTGAATGCATTATTGGATTCGTTGCATCAGGACTCATGCTATGTCATCGGATGGAGTGATGGTGGCATCAATGGACTACTCTTAGCAATGCGACACCCTGAAAAAGTAAAAAAACTGGCGGTTACCGGAGCCAATCTTACTTCTGACACCACTGCAGTGGATCCATGGGTGTATGCATGGGCTAAATCTTTGAATGACTCCTTATCAAAACTAAGGTCAACGCCAGAACTGAAACATCAGTTAAAACTATTGCATCTTTTGTCCTATGAGCCCCATATCCGTCCTGACCAATTGTCCACCATTCAATGCCCGACCCTGGTGATCGGTGGTGACCATGATATATTGAAACCAAAACATACTATGTTGATAGCGGATCATATCCCTCAATCTTATCTCTGGATCATCCCAAATTCAGGTCATTCCACACCGATCCATTTCAAAGATGTATTCAATGAAACGATCGATCATTTCTTTGCTAATCCTTATCGAAAAATTGAAAAATTCGGAAGGTTTGATTGAAATAATACAAAACTGACAACTTAAGGAGGTATACCCATCCTTTTATTTTCACTTTAAATTAATTTCAAATTCTTTTTTATTTATCTCTTCAGTTTAGTTCATTCTTGAATATATAAAGATTAAAATTATTTCTTCATCTTCAAATATTCCATCTCATTACTATTAAAATCTCTTACCATCTGGCTGGTCAAAGGCATATCACTATCCTGCATCGCACTCAACAAAGTATTAAAAGCCCGTTCGCTTTTTTCCAAACCTGTTTTACCGGAAATACCTTGTAAATAACGATAGCATTTAAGACTGTAGTCATGTTGTTTTTGCAGATCGAGTGAAGATGTTTTTATACGAGGATCCATTTTAACGGAGAAGGATTGTGATTGAGTCCTGCCATCTACAGTAAGTCGTGCAGTATAGGTACCCGGCATCACCCATGGAGAAGTATATTCCGGTGCGGTATTATTGGGAGTAGCGGATATACTATACGCAGCCGGTACATTGCAAGGAGTATAGTGCATGTCCCACATAAATCGATGCGCTCCAGGATCGGCACTCAGTATTTGTTGCGGTCGTACCCAATAGTCGGGAGTATTATCCTCAGGTTTTATATATGGTTTATCATGGTTGGAATAGGTGCGAATGACTTGATTTTTGCTATCTATGATTTCGAGTTTAATATCGGATGCTGATGATTTGAGATAATAATTGATAGCTGCACCTTCAGCGGGATTTTCACCCACTGGCTCGTCGGGAGGAACCGGTGAATCGGTATAATTGCAATGACGTACCCGATAAGCAGTCTGAGGCTTGAATAATGTACTTATACTCTTCATTACAGATGGATTCAATTGCCTGAGCGATGTGATATCATCCATGATCCAAAATCCACGTCCATGAGTACCGAGTACCAGATCATCCTCGTGTATGGTAAGGTCGCGGATAGAGGTAGCGGGCATATTGAGTCTTAGGGATTGCCAATGATCTCCCTCATCAAAGGATATATAGACATTGCGCTCACTCCCGGCAAAGAGCATGCCTTTACGGATAGGATCTTCTTTGACAACATTGATGGGATCATCGGGCAAGCCATTCACAATTTCAGTCCATGATTTACCACCATCATGTGTACGATAGATATGAGGATGCATATCATCACAGCGTATACGGTTGACAGCCGCATAAGCCGTATTACGATCGGTATGCGATGCATCCATTAGAGAAACTTTAGACCATGATGTAATCGCAGGAGGCGTTACATCAGTCCAATGCATCCCACCATCATGAGTCAGATGAATGAGACCATCATCCGTACCGCACCAGATCGTATTGATATCGACATACGACGGTGCTACGGTATAGATGACACCACGCTGCTTCATCGTCTTCATATCCTCTTTGGTATAAATGCCGACACTAGGTGGTATATCATACGTCTTTCGGGTGAGATCGGGACTGATTACCGACCATGAATTACCACCATCGAGAGTTTTGAATAATACATTGCCAGCATAGTACAATGTCTTTTTATCTATTGGATTAAACAATACAGGTGCAGTGCGGACAAATCTAAATTTTCCACTGCGCACGGCTTCGGGCGCAATATTTTGAGTCTGACCGGTAAGCTTGTTATATCGGGTAAGTTTACCACCATAGATGATATTTGGATTCATAGGATCAGCAGCGACATATCCATATTCTTCTGCACCGACCGGGTGCCAGTCTCGATAGGTCACGTTTCCATCCAGGCCGCGAGAAGATATTCCTACACTCCCACTTTCTTGCTGTCCACTGTATACATTATATGGAAATGCATTATCGGTACTCACATGATAGAACTGTGCGGTGGGTTGATTATACCATGATGAAAATGTCTCACCACCGTTGACTGTTACGACTGCACCCTGGTCGGCGGCAATGAGTATGATTTTGGGATTAGTAGGATTGATCCAGATGCGATGATAATCATCACCACCCGGGGCTCCACGCAAAGCATCCCAATGATAACCCCCATCGCTGCTCTTCCAGGTAACTACATTCGCAGAGTATACAATGTCTGCATTCAAAGGATCTGCTTTGACTTCTGCAAAATCAGAACCGCGCCCCCAAAAACGTGCATCTGAATTTATATTTTTCCATGATTCACCGGCATCGTCGCTGCGATAGATACCGCCCATTTTTCCGGCATCGACCGTGGCATATAATCGATTGCTATTGGATGGCGCAATACAAAAACCGATACGGCCGAGCTCCTGATCTGTAGTAGGTAGCCCATTGGTAAGCTTTCGCCAGGTATTACCTCCATCGGTAGATTTAAATAAACCGGATTCTTTACCATTCCAGGCACCATTTTCCCAGGGACCTTGTCTTCCGGCCCAAAGATCTACATACAGGATATCTGAGTTGTTTGGATCAAATGCGATTTGAATGGCACCTGTATTTTCATCTTTATACAAAACTTTCTTCCAGGTCTTGCCACCATCGAGGGTGCGATAGACGCCGCGCTCTTCATTGGGTCCATATGGATGACCAAGCGCTGCAACAAAAACGCGATCAGGATTCTTAGGATCTATACATAGGCCACCGATCTGCTGACAATTATGCAATCCCATATTCGTCCATGTTTTTCCAGCATCTGTACTCTTGTAAATACCGTCCCCGATACCCAGGTCCGGTCGTTGGATACCCTCACCACTTGCTACGTATACAATATCAGGATTCGAGGGAGATACTGCTACATCCCCGACCGATCCGGTCGGTTGATCATCAAATACCGGCTTCCACACACGACCATAATCAGTAGTTTTCCATACTCCACCATTATTTACACCTATATAAAATACATTGGGTTGGGACGGGACACCACATGCCCCCACGGTACGGCCTCCGCGATAAGGACCGATGCATCTCCATTTTAGATGATTGAAAAATACAGGGTCTATGGTTTGGGCAAATGAATGAACCGTGATGATCAGAAGTAGAATGAATGAAAGACTATTTTTCATGTGAGGAAGATACGATGAACTGTCGAATAAAATTTCGAATGAATACGTTTTTTGCAGGCCTCTCATATTGCATTTAAAAATTTATATTGTCAAGGTATCTTTAGAATTATGATAAGTAAAAAAACATATGTTATTTTATCTATACTTGGAGTAGTAATTTCCCTGGCATCCGGTCAAAATACCGAAATATTTAGGCCAGATACCAACCATAAAAAAACCATTGATGCCATCGAGATCACGAATAGCATCGATATTGATGGATTGTTGAATGAAGTGGATTGGACATTGGCTAAACCTTCACCCCGGTTTATTCAAATCGAACCTCACCAGGGTGATCAGCCCAGTTTTGATACCTATGTCAAAGCCTTGTACAATAAACAATATTTATACTTCGGTATTCAATCAAAGGATACAGCGGGCCGACATTCTTTCAGAGCTATCGATTTTAAACGTGATTTTAATTTTATGGCGCATGACCTGATCACCCTTACGGTTGATGGTTTCAATGATAAGCGAAATGCTATGGCATTCGCTACCAATCCTTATGGAGTGCAACGGGATTATCTCAGTTTCGATGATGTATTATTCGATATAGAATGGGATGGCCTATGGAAAGTAAAAACGACCCGATCAGATTCGGGTTGGATCGCAGAGATTGCTATACCCTGGCAAACCCTGCGATACAAAAAAACAAAAGACAGCATCCAGGCCTGGGGTTTGAATGTATACCGAAACAGAAGACTGACCAATGAAGTCAGTGCACTATCACCTTTTCCAAGGGTTTTCAGTGCAGCCCGAATGGAATATGCAGGATCATTGAATAATTTAAAACCACCTCCACCCAAGACCAATATCCGATTGCAACCTTACATATTATTGTCTAAAGACCGGAATGTGGATGGTTCCAATACTACAAGATTTAAGCCGGGCGGCGATATCAAATGGGCGGTCAATCCCAATACGGTGGCTGATGTTACATTCAATACCGATTTTGCGCAAGCC
>CALMKY010000334.1 GCA_937867195.1 uncultured Saprospiraceae bacterium
GCCGGAATGGGTGCGGTCGATGTAAAATTGATTTTTTATTCTATTGAATCCGATTTTAAGAGAATCCTTGATATGATTCGATAATACAATTCCAAAATCATCTGTGGAGCTGGTAGGCAAATCGATTTCGATTTCAATTTCTTTCTTGATATGATCATCCCCTATGATTTTATTGGTTTGAATGGTGAGAGGTGACCAGGAAAATGGAGTCGATCTTAAATTTATTGTTTCTATTACCGGATTTTGTTTTATCATAAAGCCCGAAGGCGTATGAAACAGGGATAATTCCCTTGGAATCGTCATAGCATTTCGCCAACTGGTAGTGGGTACTTTTTCAGCATATTGCCAGTTTGACATCCATCCCATCAGGATCGTTCGATGATTCGGTGTATTGGAGAAAGTGACACCGGCATAATTATCTTTACCGTATTCAAGCCATAATGTTTTACCAGATGGATTATCATTGATAAAATGACTGCCCTCAAATCGTCCAACGAAATATTGAGTACCGCTTCCGCCATTTGGCGCACCGGATCCAATATTGACAATTAAGATCCATTTTTCGGTTTTGGTGACTGAATCCTTCAATTGGATCAGGTCCGGGCATTCCCAGACCCCACTGTGGTGACCCTGGTCTTTTCCAAATTCACTTTCTTTGGTCCAGACTTTAAAGTCGGCAGAGGAATAAAATTCGATATGATCTCCCGCAGCCAAGGTAACAATCCATTTATTGGAAGGGGCATACCACATCACTTTAGGATCTCTAAAATCCCTCACTCCGGCATTTTTTATAACCGGATTGCCTTGATATTTTATCCACGATCTTCCTCTATCCAGACTGTATGCGATGCCTTGAGTCTGGAAATCTGATCGACCGGACTTTTCTCCTTCCATGTTATGATATGTATACATGGCCAGCAACGGCGTTTCCTCACCATGGCCCTTAAATCCCGACGAATTGGTTTTATCCACGACGGCACTTCCGGAAAAAATATATCCTAATGAATCCGGATACAATGCTATCGGCAAATGTTGCCAATGAATCAAATCATTACTTACAGCATGCCCCCAATGCATAGGCCCCCAAACAGGCGCATTTGGATAATGCTGATAAAATAAGTGATATTCTCCTTTGTAATAGATTAATCCATTGGGATCATTGGTCCAATTCGTAGCAGGACTGAAGTGGAATTGAGGTCGATATAGTTCGGTCGATTGGGAACGTAAAAGAATACAGATAAATAAACCAGGTATTGCAAATAAAAATGATTTCATTTTAATAAGATTCAATCGAATAAAAGTAAATATAAATCATTTCAATTACTCTATGAATCTGGACGAAATGAACAGCCCATCGGTGTGCGCTATTCATCCGGCCTTTATCTTTCATATCCATCAAATACATGACGGGTAGGGTAGACCAAGCAAAAGAATACCTGTTATTTAAATTTAAATAGTCTCAGTTCCGATGGAAGCAGGAATTACATGAGTAGGCTTTTCAGGAAATGGCCTTGGGCCAATCAATCTTTCAACATCTGACTTAATTAAAACTTCTTTTTCCAATAACGTTTTGGCAAGGAGATCCAGTTTGTCACGGTGTTCTGTCAGCAAAGCCTTAGCTCTTTCAAATTGTACATCGATCATATGCCTTACTTCGCTGTCAATCATTCGGGCGGTATCTTCTGAATAAGGTTTTTGAAAATTATCCTGGCTCATCCCATAGAAGGAGACATTACCCACTTTGTCATTCATACCAAACACAGTAACCATAGAATACGCCATTTTGGTAGCCTGATCCAGATCCGATTGAGCACCGGTGGATATTTTTTTAAATACGATGGTTTCAGCAGCACGACCACCAAAAGTCATGCACATACGATCCTGCAATGCCTCCGTACGGGTGATGTATTCTTCTTTTGGCAAATATTGAGCGTAACCGAGTGTACCGATTCCACGAGGGACAATGGTAACTTTTACCAGGGGTGAGGCATTCTCTAATAACCAGCCACAAACGGCATGACCTGCTTCATGATATGCTATGATTTCTTTTTCTTCCGGAGAAATTAGTTTGTTTTTCTTTTCGAGTCCACCGATGACTCGGTCTAAGGCATAATTAAAATCATCCATATCCACTGCGCCTTTGTTGCGACGAGCTGCAATCAAGGCGGCTTCATTACATACATTGGCTATATCGGCCCCTGCAAAGCCAGGGGTCATCTCTGCTAGTACAGCCGGATCGACATCAAATTTGAGTTTGATGTTTTTCAGGTGTACCATGAAAATGGCTTCACGACCTTTAAGGTCAGGAGCATCGATTCCAATTTGTCTGTCAAACCGTCCAGGTCTCAACAGCGCATTGTCCAATACATCCGGTCTATTGGTTGCCGCCATAAGAATAACAGCTTTATCCGTTGGGAAACCATCCATCTCTACCAATAATTGATTGAGAGTGGATTCCCGTTCGTCATTACCTCCTTGCCACGTGTTTTTACCCCTTGCACGACCTATGGCATCGATCTCATCAATAAATATAATACAAGGTGCCTTTTCGCGAGCTTGTCTGAATAAATCGCGCACCCGTGAAGCTCCGACACCTACAAACATTTCTACAAAATCACTTCCACTGATACTAAAGAATGGGACACCGGCTTCACCGGCTACTGCTTTTGCCAATAATGTTTTACCGGTACCCGGAGGACCAACTAATAAAACACCTTTTGGAATTTTGCCCCCGAGGGATGTATATTTTTTAGGATTCTTCAAAAAGTCTACGACTTCCATGACTTCTTCTTTTGCTTCATTCAATCCTGCGACGTCTGCAAAGGTTACATTGGGCGTAGAATCTTTGTCAAATAAAGTAGCTTTAGATTTTCCAATATTAAAAATCTGACCGGCCGGTCCACCACCCCCACCTCCGCCCACCCGGCGCATGATGTATAGCCAGATGGCCGCCAATACCACTAAGGGAATAAGCCATCCCATCAAGGGCGTAATTAAATCTGTTTCGTGTTTGATGTTTGGATAGATACGGTTAGCTTCCGGCAATTCTTTATTGATTTCATTCAATTGATTTTCCAGAGCGTCTACGGACCCGATATTAAATGTAAAATTGGGATATTCCTTGTCTAAAGTATTCACGGCAGCGTCGGGATATTTTGATATAGCTTCTTTCTTCAGGTAGACTCTTGCAATTTCCTTATTGACGACTTCGAGCTTTTCTACATCACCGGCCCTTACCATTTGGAAAAACTTGCCATTATCGATCTGAGTCGTATTGCCTACTTTAAGCATGTACTGCAATACTAAAATGAATACCACGATCAGTCCATAGATCCAATATATATTAAAGTTGAATTTCTTAAAATTCTTTTTGTTTTTGTCTTTGTCTTCCATGATTCAATCTTCCAAAAATACTTGTTTTCTCATTAACGTTTAGGATTGCTCATTGTTCCATTCTTTGGTTAAAGGATATTTAAAACTTTATAGTTATCGACGAATCGACGGAGTTTACTGATTTAAAATAATTAAACCTGATGGTATTCAATGGTCCTGGCATCACTCCAGAGAGAATCGAGCTCATAAAAGCTGCGGGTTTCCTTATAAAATATGTGTACAATTGTAGTGAAATAATCCACCAGGATCCATTTGGCTTGCTGCTCTCCTTCAATATGATTAGGAGTGATGCCCAAATTGGCTTTTACAGATTTGTAAATGTAATCACCAATTGCTTTGGTTAAGGTCACATTATCTGCCTGGCATAAGATAAAATAATCGGCAGGACCGTCCAGGTCTCGCAGATCCATCAGTGTGATATTATAACCTTTTTTGTCCAGGATAGTCTCGATAATCAGGTCATTGAGCGGTTCTTTAATTACTTTTTCCCTTTTTTTAGGAGCTGCCTTGATTGCTTTTGCCAAACGTTGAAGATTTACTGAAAAAAATGAATTTATTTTTGCGCAACAAAGATATGGAAAAAGATGCAGTGATTGGAAAGAGAAAGATCATGTTGGGTAGTATCGATTCGACACAGATATTTGCTGATGCATTGTTTAAGCAAAACAAGATTTTGCATGGTACCGTGGTCGTTACAAAAGACCAATACATGGGCAAAGGCCGAAATGTAAATGCATGGCAATCACTTTCCGGCAAAAATTTTACAGGCTCGTATTTCATAAGGCATGTGCGGGGAGATTTTAATATTGGATTGCTTCAAATGATCTCTGCAATCAGTGTGTGCAATACGATAAATTATTTTAGCAAAAACAAGGCGATGATTAAATGGCCAAATGATGTCTTGATCGGTAAAAAAAAGATATCGGGTATATTAATCAATAATTATTGGCGGGGTAGCCAAATCGATGCTACCATTATGGGTATTGGAATCAATGTCAATCAGTCTGAATTTGAGCAAAACCTTGTGAACGCCACCTCGTTATTCATTGAAAACGGAGCTGAACTCGATCTGAATAACATACTGCACCGGTTGTCGTGGGAATTAAATCAATGGTTTCCGTTGCTGTATCAGGAGTCCGATAAGATCAAACCTTCTTATATATCCTTACTCAGTCATTTCAATCAACCTGTAAATATGAGGATCGTTGCAACCGGAGAAATTAAGTCCGGTAAGATCATTGATGTGAACTTGCATTGCCATATTCTTGTGCAGTTTACTCAGGATGATATCCGTATTTTTGACATCGATCAGGTAAAATTATTATTAGCATGAATGCAAGTTTAATCACCATCGGCAATGAAGTGTTGAATGGTCAGGTGGTAGATACGAATGCTGCCTGGATAGCTCAGGAATTATTATCTCTGGGTATCTCCGTAAAAGAAAAATGGTCCGTAGCGGATGAAATGAATACAATAGTCGAAGCGCTGGAACGAAGTCATGGTAAAGCAGATGTGATCATCACCACCGGAGGGCTTGGTCCCACTGCCGATGATTTGACATGCGAAGCGTTAGCCCAATGGATGCAGGTTGAGCGTTTATTTCATGAAGATACCTGGCAAAAGATGATCAAAATTTTTGCTTCGTTTAATCGCGCTCCAACAGAGAGTCACAAGATTCAATGCATGTTGCCGGCAGGGGTAACTATTTTGTCCAACGCATTTGGCACGGCCCCTGGAATGTATTTTCATTATAAACAAAAGCACGTGATCTCATTGCCGGGGGTTCCTTTTGAGATGAAAGGAATATTTGATCCATATGTAAAGAAGCTGCTTGAATCGGTTAAGTCCGGCCCAAGACGAAAAAGTCATACCTTCAATACTGCGGGGGAAGGTGAAACGTTTTTAGAAGACCAAATCAGAGAAATAACCTCGAAAGCACCGGACTGTATTTCATTTGCTTATCTGCCGGATATTTACAAAGTACGAATACGGGTCGACCTTGATAGTGATCGGCCGGAAGATTTGGATATATATCAAGAAGTCCTGGATGCCATCAGATTGAAACTGAAAATTTATATAGTCGGTGAAAATGAAACAACACTTGAATTGGCGATTGGAAATATACTGAAGCTAAAAGGGTGGATGTTGGGTATCGCCGAATCCTGCACAGGAGGATATATTTCCCATTTAATCACATCCAACGCAGGGTCTTCTGAATACTTTCAGGGAAGCATTATTTCTTATGCCTATGAATTAAAAGAGAACCTGCTCGGTGTCAGACATCAAACTCTTGAAACGTTTGGTGCCGTCAGTGAAGAGACCGTGATTGAAATGGCGCAGGGGGCTCTCCGAACCATGAACGTGCAGGTTTCCATATCGATATCAGGGATCGCCGGTCCGGGTGGGGGCACTAAAGATAAACCCGTTGGATTGATCTGGCTCGCCATAGCGGATCATACAGGTCGTGTCATTACAAAAAAAATAAATCGTAACCGAGATCGCTTGCTCAATATCAAAGCAGCCGCCAATATGGCGCTGATCACTTTATACAGGTTTATTTCTGATGCTGGATTGGAAGCATAATATAAGCATAAGGGATATAGAGATCAGCAGCATTCGGATCCATTCTTTCAGATTAAGTTTAAAACTCAAACCATGGATCATCAGGATAAAATATTCAGCAAAGGTTGTGCACCGGGATTGATTGTTTAGACTAAAGTAGTATCAAACGATCTCAAACAAGGTTCCCCCTGTATTGGGTGGTATTACTCCAAGATGCTTATATGATTTTGTAGTAACTTCTCTTCCTCGTGGAGTCCTTTGCAAAAAGCCTTCCATGATTAAAAACGGTTCATAGACATCTTCTATGGTCCCTGGCTCTTCTCCGACGGCCGTCGCTACTGTATTCAATCCAACCGGGCCACCTTTAAATTTATGAATGATGGTGCTGAGTATTCTCTTATCCATTTCATCGAGACCATATTCGTCAATATTGAGGGCATGTAACCCGATTTTGGCAATATCCATATTAATGATACCATCTCCTTTGACCATAGCAAAATCACGGACACGACGAAGCAAGGCATTTGCAATCCTGGGGGTACCCCGACTGCGGCGGCCTATTTCTTCAGCTCCATCCTCGGTGATTTTAATATTTAGTAAGGAGGCAGATCTTTTTACAATGCCGATGAGCGTATGGAGATCGTAATAATCCAGATGAAAATTAATGCCAAACCTTGCTCTTAATGGAGATGTCAACAGACCCATGCGCGTCGTCGCACCAATGAGTGTAAACGGATTGAGGTTGATCTGGACACTTCGTGCATTGGGACCGCTGTCAATCATAATATCGATGCGATAATCCTCCATGGCACTGTAGAGGTATTCTTCTACCATCGTATTCAGCCTGTGAATTTCATCAATAAAAAGTACATCCCCTTTATTGAGATTGGTAAGTAATCCTGCAAGATCTCCGGGTCTTTCGATGACAGGACCTGAAGTGGTTTTAAGATTAGCTCCTAATTCATTGGATATGATATTCGCTAAAGTTGTTTTGCCCAAACCCGGAGGTCCATGAAGTAAAACATGATCCAATGCTTCCCCTCTCATTTTTGCCGCTTCGATAAAAATCTTAAGATTGTCTACGATTTTTTGTTGACCACTGAATTCCTGTAATGCGACCGGCCTTAAAGTTTTATCAAACTGCTTATCCTCTTGTGATGGAGCAGAGTCATTTAATATATCATGTGGTCTTGCCGGCATATTTTATTTAAGTGACCATACTGATGTTACATCGGTCAGATGAGCAATGAGTGATTTACAATTTGCTTTATCCGATTTGTCATACTCACAAATTAGATCCCCAAAGCAATTATAAAGTTGAGTGTATACATTTCCATACAGGACATAATGTGCTTTATCATGTTCATACCCCTTTTTGATTTCGGTCACCTGATTGTGTTGTACCATTTTCTTTACCCATGAAATCGACAGAGGGGCATCCGAATCCATACAAACTTTCTTTGCAAATTCCTGACCAGGTTTTTGGCCCGGCTTTACTTGTTGAATACAACGGATGATTGCAGGAATAGAATTGGTAAGACAAGCCGTGACCACATCTTTTTGGATGGTGTACGATATTTTTACGATTTGTCCTTCACTGAATAAAAAGCCCGGATCGCTGATTTCTATTGGCAATAGCTGGGTACCATTGCTTAATTGCAGGAGGAATCTGCATGCATCGAGTCCTGTATAATCCAGCACTTTTGCTTCCGTGTTGCAATCAGCGGAAGCAGTAGGTATAGGTTTACTACCCCCGCAAGACATCGTGATGACCAATAGAATAAAAACGAAGTGATAATACATCAACGTTTATTTATTGAGTTTAGCTTTCAATCCTTCATCAATAGCATCCAGAAACTCTTCAGTGTACAGATAATGCTCGCCATGATTGACTTTGTTACCGTGTATGCAGACAGCGAGATCTTTTGTCATCTTACCTTGTTCCACCACTTCAATACAGACATGTTCGAGCGCATGACAGAAATCCATCAGCGCCTGATTACCATCCTTTTTACCTCTGAATTCAAGTCCCCGGGTCCATGCAAAGATCGATGCGATCGAGTTGGTCGACGTTTCTTCGCCCTTCTGATGCTGGCGATAGTGGCGAGTGACGGTGCCGTGGGCTGCTTCGGCCTCGACGGTCTTGCCATCGGGCGTCATTAACACCGAGGTCATGAGGCCCAGTGAGCCGAAGCCCTGAGCGACCTGATCGGACTGCACGTCGCCGTCATAATTCTTGCACGCCCATACGAACTTGCCGCTCCATTTCAATG
>CALMKY010000335.1 GCA_937867195.1 uncultured Saprospiraceae bacterium
TAATCTTCCCGATGATAGGTGACATCGATAAAAGGAGGTCTGAATTCCATCAGAGGATCGAGGATATTAAAAATTGAATCAATGCTTCCGCCTTTCAAGGGTGGTAATATTTCAAACGAAATCAAAGTCTGTCCATTTGCTTTGTGGATATAATCCGTAACCTTCATCGAGAATCTGCCTTTTGATGATGGATGCAAAGATATGCAATTGGTCTATTAATCAGGAATTGGAACGAAGATGTATCTATTTATTACATTTAGTATTTCAATGACAAGCAGGGTTCCATATCTGATCTTTATAGCCAATCCAAAGGCTGGTGGTGGAAAAACGCTGTATCAATGGCCTTCCATTCAAAAAGCCATGGAGCTTTTAAAGTGGAAGTATGAGATCTACTGGTCACAATACAGTCGTCACTCGGTTCAGTTGGCCTCGGATGCAGTGAATTACAATCCTGATTATATCATTGCCTTTGGAGGTGACGGTACCGTCCATGAAGTATTTGAAGGAGCCTATCATGTAAAGGAAAAATTGAAAGATACAGCGTTGACCGCTTTTCCAATCGGAACAGGAAATGATTGGTCCCGTTACTGGAAAATCCCTCGTAAAATAAATGAATGGACTGCTATGATCCTGCAGGGAAAGATCTATCTACACGATGTAGGCAAAGTAGCCTATGTGGATGAACAAGGCAGGCAGACTTCTTCCTTATTTATTAATGTGGCCGGTATGGCCTACGATGCTTATGTAGCGCATTTTATTGAATCAAAGAAAAAGAAAATGAAAATGGGAGGAATGCAATATTTGTATTTTATTTTCAGATGTCTGTTTGGCTATTCGTTGCAGGAGAGCATGATTCATATAAAGGGTAAGAAGCTGAAAGATAAATTTTATACGATCAACGTAGGTATCTGCCCGTATTCTGGAGGTGGCTTGCAAATAGTGCCTCAGGCTGACCCAACAGATGGTTTATTAGCATTCACAGCCGTCAGGCCTGTAAATAAATTTCAGGTAATTTGGTTGAGCAGGCATTTCTATTCCGGAAAATTATTGAAATCAGAACATAT
>CALMKY010000336.1 GCA_937867195.1 uncultured Saprospiraceae bacterium
TCAATACCTTCCTAAATCCATCCATTTTTAAGGCTACGGCAATCGATGGGATACCCAAACTTGAAATAACCAATAATCGAAAGTTCAGGTTACATTTTAAAAAGCATTAAAAAATCAGTTGAAGCAAAAGGCTATACTTTCCTGACCGTTGCAAAAAAATTTCGATCGATCGTTAATTCCTCTGAAAGTAAATTAACATCCAATGTTTTGGATTTCCATTTTTCAGAAGGATATAGCCAACCCTGAGTACACCCACGGACTTGCAACGGCATATCAAAACCTTGTACACAATTGGTCCATCGGTATTGTAATTGATGGTCTTTAATTTGATATTCTAAAAGAGGGATTTGGTTGGTTCGCAAGTATTGATCAAAAATCTTTGACAGATTTTTATTTAAATTTTTACTCATGAATCGCTCTACTTCAGCCCCGGTAACTGTTTTATGGTAATAGATTTGATTTAACTTTCTCAATGTCATTCTAAACAAAGAATCATTGTCTGCGATATGCCGGATCGTATGCAGCATATTGGAACCTTTATAATACATGTCTCCACTTCCCTCCTGATTGACGCCGTAGGGTCCAATGACCGGTTTATCGTTTTTAATATTTTTTCTGGTACCGATTACATAATCGTTGCCTGCTTCGATTCCAAAATAGAATTGCGTAAACAAGGTCTCAGAATAGGCAGTAAAACTTTCATGGACCCACATATCCGCTACATCTTTCGTCGTGATATTATTTCCAAACCATTCATGACCGCTTTCATGAATAATGATAAAGTCCCATTTCATACCCCAACCCGTTCCGGACAAATCCCGGCCACGATATCCGTTTTGAAATTGATTACCATATCCAATGTCACTTTGATGCTCCATGCCGAGATGGGGTGATTCTACCAATTTGAAACCATCCGCTGCAAATGGATAAGGACCAAACCAGTACTCAAAGGCTTTGATCATTGGATGCACATTTTTGCTGAATTGGTCTTTTGCTTTTGCAAGGTTATAATTCAACACCCAATAGTCACAACTCAGAACATTATTATTTTCTGCGATCAGGCTATCGCTCCAATGTGAATATTGCCCGATATAAGGTATAATGTCATAATTATTAATTGGACTGCTTACTTTCCATTTCCAGACCGTCGTGCCGTCCAAATTAGATGCATGTGATATGAGTCTCCCATTGCCTATAGCTTGTAATGAGTCAGAAGCGATAATGCTTAATAAGGCCCCTTGATCTGGCTCATCACTTTGATGATCTTTACAAGGATACCACACGCTGGCACCGAGACCCTGACAGGCTACACTCATCCATGGATTACCTGATTGGTCCGTTTTCCAAATCCAGCCACCATTCCAGGGGGGATTGCTAGCTTCGTGGGGTCTCCCGTGATAAAATATATTGATTTGGTGAACTGAATTTGCCTTGAATTTCGGCATGTCAACCCAGGCAACATTTCCATCTTTGGTAAAATGAAGGCTGACTTTATTTAACAAGATACTGTCGATTTGTAAAGGTAGTTGCAAGTCGAGCTGCATTTGCCTTCTTGATTTTATAACTTTAAACGATATGATCGTATTGCCGTTGATCGTCTTTGTCATAAAATCCGGCTTCACAGTAATATCATAAAACATTACATCCCACCAATACCTGCCCTCACCAATACTCCCACGTAGTGTATCTTGTCTGGTAAATACCGGTTGCGTAAGGAGGGGTTGAGCAATTAAAATCTTATTTTGCATCACCAGCAGAAACAACATGATACAAGGAAACAGATTTTTCATGTATTTATAATTTGAATTGTAAATTTAAACTTTCAATAAGATATGTATCATCCCTTCTATCGTATAAAGTAGCAATTTAAATATTATGAATCACAAACCACTTTCCAGGCGAAACTTTGTGACATTGCTTTCAGGTGCTTCGATGGCAGCCAATGTTTCTTTCTATTCAAATAATTTAGAACTACCGGTTAAAAAAACTTTACCGGCCAAAGACCTTTTTTCCATCAAGGGTACCTATATCAATGCTGCGTATACTCATCCGATGAGTAAAGGAAGTTATCATCAAATTCAGAAATTTCTCAATGAGAGAATGGGTAACCGGCTTGAATTGAAGACGTTCGATGGCTTTGAGCGTGCAAGCGTCACCGCCAGTTTTGCAAAACTAATCAATGCATCTTCGGAAGAAATTGCCTGGATACCCAGTACAATGTTTGGTGAAAATTTTGTTGTTCATGCCTTGGATATACCAAAGTCAAAGGCTCATGTCGTGACGGATGCATTGCATTTTCATGGTTCTTTGCATCTATACAATACACTTTCCAAGGGAGGATGTAAGCTCACCTGTATTAAGCCAAGAGAGAATAAGATTGAGCTGGAAGAGATTCGTCAGGCCATACGACCGGATACTAAATTAATATCAGTTTCGTTGGTTTCGGCTACCACCGGATTTAGTCATGATCTTAAAAAATTATGCGAAATCGCTCATGCACAAGGTGTCATGGTCTATGCCGATATTATACAAGCTGCTGGCGCAGTGCCCATCGATGTAAAGGAGACGAATGTTGATTTCTGCGCTTGTGCTACTTACAAATGGCTGATGGGGGACTTTGGAATAGGATTTTTATATATCCGCAAAGATCGATTGCCGCTGATGCAGCGAAGTTTTATAGGTTACAGGCAAATGTCGGGGTTTGTTTCGCATATCTTACCATACGAATCCCCGGGTGACCAAGCATTTGAGTCCGAATCAGCCGAGACGATGAGTGGACATTTTGAAATCGGTACATTCGCCAATGAAGGAATCAACGCATTGAGATATTCAATTCCCTTATTAAATGAAATCGGTGTCGAAAAAATCTATCAATATCGAAAACCGATGATCGATCGTTTGCAGAATGAATTGCCAAAAGCCAAATACATTCCTCTGACACCTTCTGATTCAGTATCACCCATTGTTTGTTTTGCATTCAAGGATGCTGCAAAAATCCTCAAACCAAAGCTGGATGCAGCGGATATTAGCATTTCCGTCTACGAACATATGATCAGGATATCTCCATCCATTTATAATGATATGAACGATATTGAAAAATTAATTTCTGTTTTAAGAAAAGGATAAACCGACCGGTATGTCATATGTCTATTCATTATCAATTATCGTCCTGTTTACTGGAGTCTTGCAATCTCAAATTCCAAGAAAATCAGTTTCAACAGGCGAGGTAACCATCGACCATCAGATCATACGATATCAGGCTATGGTGGAGGAGACCTTTTTATTTGTTTCGCGTGATTCAGTAGGGTCCGTCATCACGACAAGCTATATAGTTCCGGGTCAAGATGACCATCGACCTGTCATTTTTCTTTTTAATGGCGGGCCCGGTGCATCCTCTTCACCATTGCATATGTATGCATTCGGACCGGTGAGGCTAAAAAAAGGGAAAGATACTACTGTACAAATAAACAATGACTATTCTTTGATCGACCGGGCCGATCTGGTGTTTATAGATCCAATAGGTACTGGACTTACCCAAGTATTCAATCCTGATAAAGCAAAGGAATATTGGGATGTAGAAAATGATGCAAAAGCGTTTCTTGAGATCATGAAAGAATGGAAATCTAAACATCAAAGGCAACATTCACCTGTATTTATCTGTGGAGAAAGTTATGGCACCATCCGGGCAGCAGAAATCATGTCATTAAAAGAAAATTTCAAAGTCAAAGGGGTCCTTCTATTTTCCTCTTTATTAGACGTTTCAATGGCTGCCCCCGTGTCAGGAAATGAAATGCCCTATTTGTTGAATATACCCACCATGGCGGCCATCGCATGGTATCATCATAAATCAACATTAAAATTTAATTCCGCCGAACTGTCCTTTAAAGAAGCGGTTCAATTTGTGACCAGCGAATATCAGCCTGCATTGTTTGCCGGTAACTCATTAAAGTCCGCACAACGAATCACGATGGCTAATAAACTCTCTTCTCGGATCGGCTTACCGGTGCCCTTCTTAATACAGCATGACCTCAGGATTACTCCCGAAGAATTCGAGATGAATTTATTAGCTGATCAAAACAAAAGGATTGGGAAACTTGATGGTACGGTCACGGCGTTGAAAAATCAAAAACCCTATAGCTCACGCGAAGACCCCTCCTTGGTAGTCAATACGATTTTACGGGGAGACTATGTAGGAAGATATTTCAAACACAACCTGGGATTCCACAGTGATAGCATATATAAAGGGGTAAACTTTAAAGTAAACAGCGCCTGGACCTGGAAAAGTATGGATGCATGGCTTGGATACTACTCGGTATTGCCGGGTCTGGAAAAAGCCATGAAAGAAGATGTTGCGATCAAATTATTTGTTGCAGGTGGTCTATATGATTTAGCTACTCCGGTATACGGTGCAAAATACTTGTTTGATCACAGTAAAATAGATCCTTCCCGCATAAGCTTTCATATTTTCCCTACAGGACATTCCATATTTGAAGTGGAATCTGAATTATCTAAATTTTCCAAGAAAGTAAAGGAGTTTATCAGCTATTGAATAAATCTGATTTTACCCAAATAGCATTATTTTTGCACACCATGCAATCCGAGGTATTAGATCCTGTATTACAGAATGATTTTGAGTGGCTTCAAGTGCGACACAAAATCAAAGATATTATGAACCTGTCTAAATTGCCTGATTTGAATGCCGTCTTACTTTTTATTGGAGTTCAGGAACTTGGCCGTTGGAAATCAACCAAATTCAGAAAGGAAGAAAAGCAAGATCTGATGCACATTGCCGTATGCACCTTACTATCTGAAGATGGTTTTTTTCAATTTGAAGGTCTCGATGTCGATGGATGGCCTCATTTTACCAAATTGAAAGAATTTGACATTCTCGGGCAGGAATCTCAAGAACATTATCTAAAATCAAAAATCATACATTATTTCAATGCGCAATAAATTTAGCCTTTTAGTAATCCTCTCGGCTGTCATTTTCCTGTCAAATCGATGTTCTCAAAAATCCAGCGAGCAACATGCGGTGATTCAAACTAATTTGGGCGATATTGAAGTACTGCTGTATAATGAGACACCGGTACATCGTGATAATTTTATTAAATTAATTAAAAGCAAATTTTACGATGATTTATTATTTCATCGTTGCATTCCGGGTTTTGTAATACAAGGCGGCGACCCTAATTCCAAAAATGCACCTGCAGGACAAATGCTCGGTGCCGGTGAAGCAGGTGACAGATTAAAATCTGAGATCGGTTTACCTCATTATCGCGGTGCATTGGCTATGGCCAGAGATAATAATCCTCAAAAAATGTCTTCCTCTTGCCAATTCTATATCGTAACCGGTAATAAGCTTTCTGAGATGGAGCTGAATCAATGGGAAATGAACAAACACATTAAATACAATGCAGCCCAGAAACAAAAGTATCTGGAGGCAGGTGGCCTACCCTCACTCGATGGTGAATATACTGTCTTCGGTGAAGTGGTCAGGGGGATGGATGTCGTCGACAAGATATCTACTTTACCCCAGGATCAGGCGAACCGCCCTACACAAAACGTAACCATGCACATCAGACTTAATTAAATTAAAAATTATGTACAACCATAAGATCAGGATGAAATCTAAATATCTTATCATTTTTACTTTTTTATTATTGGCATTTATGGATGAAGCGCAATCAATCACACATATCAAAATAGAAACACCACTCGGAACCATGAAGGGTTATCTGTACAATTCTACACCCTTACACAGGGACAATTTTATAAAACTGATAAAAAGTCATTTTTACGACAGTCTATTGTTCCACAGAGTCATTCCTGGTTTTATGATCCAAGGAGGCGATCCTGACAGTAAACATGCACCAGCAGGCGCACCCTTAGGTATGGGTGGTCCTGGTTATCAAATTCCGGCAGAATTCGTGGATTCTCTAGTGCATACTAAAGGAGCAATAGCCGCAGCACGTAATAATAACCCTGAAAAAAAATCATCCGGTTCACAATTTTATATCGTAGCCGGCAAGCCAGTCAGGTCAGAAGAACTGGGCATGGTCGAAATGCAAAAAAGATATCAATATCCCGAAGCCGCCTCAAAGGAATATGCTAAGATCGGTGGTGCCCCATTCTTGGACCGCGATTATACTGTATTTGGCCGCATCACCCAAGGTTTAGATATCATAGATAAAATAGCAGCCGTGAAAGCAGATCCTCGCAATCGGCCATTACAAGATGTCACTATGAAAATCACAATAGATGCTCATCCGTCAAAATCATCATATGGCAAAAAATAAAAATCTCATTTTAGGCATCGATATCGGTGGTACTGGTATCAAAGCAGGTCTCGTAGATATAAAAAAAGGGGACATCGTCGGTGAACCCATAAAAATCAAGACTCCCAGCCCCTCCTCTCCTGAGAATATAAAGAAAGTCGTAGAAGAAGTCATCAGACAATTTGATTATAAAGGGCCTGTCGGCGTTGGATTCCCGGCAATTGTTCATAACGGTACTATCGCCAGTGCAGCCAATATTGATAAAAAATGGATAGGTACCAATGCAGAGAAGCTATTTAATAAAATCAAAGGTTGCAGGTTTTATGTAGCCAATGATGCCGATATGGCGGGTATGGCTGAGATACATTTTGGATTTGGTAAAGGAAAGAAAGGCACTATTATTCTGATTACCATTGGCACCGGTTTAGGATCTGCCCTCTTTATTAATGGCGTATTGGTACCGAATACGGAGTTTGGTCACCTTAACTACAAAGCCGCAGATTATGAATTCTATGCTTCCAATACGGCCAGAGAGAAAAAGCATATGTCGTGGACAGCCTGGGGCAACCAGTTTAATCATTTTATGAAACACCTTGAGTTTATATTTTCCCCGGATCTGATTTTATTGGGTGGAGGCTTAAGTAAGAGATGGGATGATTTTAAAAGCCAGATCAACGTAAAGGTCAAAGTAAGGCCCGCGACCCTACAAAATCATGCAGGCATCATAGGCGCTGCCGCATTTGCAAGAGTGTCAGATTGATCCGATTTGTTTACCTTTGTGCTTCGAATTTATCAGTGTTATGAAATTGAAAAGCGCATATATTTTTATTGTCCTACTTCTTGGTATCACCATTATAAGTTGTAAAAATGACCATGCAGGCAGTGCCGGCACTTCAAGTCCTGCTTCTGCTCCTAAGACCGCAACGACCAGCAGCGGAGACATTAGCAAATTTGAAAATCTGGATCATGATTTTAATATCATTCCAGAAGGAAGTAAAGTCTTCGTAAAAGGATTTTTTAATAATTCATTGTCAGAGAATGTAGTTACAATCAATAAAGGAATGATCCATGCTAAAGGAGGCGTTTTGACTGTGGCAGAATTCAATCTTGATATGAAAACTCTGGATATGATTGCCAATAAAGATCAGAATGCCATCAATAATTTGAAGTCTTTGTTCGAGGTGAGCAAATTTCCAGATGCTAAAATTAAAGTCGACGAATGCATTAAAGCTGTTAACGATCAGCAGGCAACGCACATCCTGTCGGGTCATATTGAATTAAAAGGAAAATCCGTTCCTTTTAAAATAAGGTCCCGAATTGATTATTCAGCTAAAAACCTAACGGTCACAGCTGAACCTATTATCATCAAAGCATCTGAAATTGGTATCAAACCGGCGGATCCATCGCAAGAAAATTTGTATTTTAATATTACAATCAATGGTCTGATACTTTAAAAAAGAATAACTTTAGAGGGAAGTAAATCTATTGACCCTCATGAAGTTATTAAAATCATTACGTCTTAAGTTAAAGAATCCATCCTATATTACCGGTTTGAATTTCGGAGGAGATTCAAAGGAATTCATTACTTCTTATTCTCCAGTAGATGGATATGAATTGGGCAAAGTGCCCTTTACCACTAAAAATGAATACAACGAGGTCATTCAATTAGCTCTCAAAGCTCAAAAAGAATGGAGAAATATTCCTGCTCCTAAACGTGGTGATTTAATCCGTGACCTTGGACTGGTATTCAGACAATACAAAGAAGAACTGGGTAAGCTAGTATCCTACGAAATGGGTAAAAGTTTACAAGAAGGTCTTGGTGAGGTGCAAGAAATCATCGATATATGTGATTTTGCAGTAGGCTTATCCAGACAGCTATATGGACTCAGCATGCACAGCGAGCGTGCATTGCATCGTATGTACGAGCAATGGCACCCATTGGGTGTCGTAGGAATCATATCGGCGTTTAATTTCCCGGTCGCGGTCTGGAGCTGGAATGCCATGTTAGCCCTGGTTTGCGGCAATTCGATTGTCTGGAAGCCTTCTGAAAAAACCCCCTTATGTGCTGTAGCTATTATGAACATCATCCAGGACACATTAATAAAACATCGTGTTCCGGAAGGATTGCTTAACGTTATCCAGGGTGATTTTCATCAAGGACAATGGATGTGCGAAGATCATCGCATCAGCCTGATCAGTGCTACCGGGAGTAGCCGAATGGGCAAAGCCGTTGGGCAAACGGTGGCGGAAAGGTTTGGAAAATGCCTTTTGGAATTGGGAGGAAACAATGCCATTATTATTACACCCAGTGCAGACCTCAAAATTGTTTTAGCAGGCTCGGTATTTGGCGCTGT
The DNA here is from genome assembly GCA_937867195.1 of uncultured Saprospiraceae bacterium. GTDB lineage: Bacteria > Bacteroidota > Bacteroidia > Chitinophagales > Saprospiraceae > JADJLQ01. Next base: position 8,630 of record CALMKY010000336.1, read on the forward strand.
CGGAACTGCCGGTCAGCGCTGTACTACCACCCGGCGCCTTATCATCCATCAATCGATTTATAAAAAAGTAATAGAATCTTTGATTAAGGCATACAGCCAGCTGAAAATAGGTAATCCTTTAGATGCCACGAATCATGTAGGGCCTCTGATCGATAAAATGGCTGTTGATAATTATTTAATGGCCATCGAACAAATTAAGTCACAAAAAGGGAAGATACTGACGGATTACGGTGTATTGTCAGGCAAAGCTTACCGGAGTGGATGTTATGTAAAACCGTGTATTGTCGAAATTCACCCGGAAGCTTCGATCGTGCATACTGAAACGTTTACACCCATTTTGTACGTAATGAAATACAGTGATATCGGAGAAGCAATCGATATTCAAAATAATGTTCCGCAAGGCTTATCCTCCGCAATTATGACCAATAATCTAAAAGAGGCTGAACAATTTCTATCTGCCAATGGCTCAGATTGCGGCATTGCGAATGTAAATATCGGAACATCGGGTGCTGAAATCGGAGGTGCTTTTGGTGGGGAAAAAGAAACCGGGGGTGGACGGGAAAGCGGATCGGATGCCTGGAAAAATTATATGCGCAGACAAACCAATACGATTAATTATTCTGATTCTGTTCCTTTGGCTCAAGGCATCCGCTTTGATTTATGATCTTCAAAAAAAAATGGCGAATAAGAATTTACTTTATTCGCCATCGTATTTTTTTCATGACTGCTATTGATTGCTACATCAATACTCCCAAAGATCATGTTCAAAATTGAACAATTTATCTTTAATCTTATCACTTTCTCTAAGTCTGGCTACCCCATTGTCCGGGAATATATCTTTTAACCTTAGATCCTGGGCATTGCTTTCTTTGTATATATAACTGGAGAATCGTCTCATTTCGAATGTATCGTCCCAACTCAGCGGAGCTGCGTCATTAAATTCATTATAAGCCTGATGTTTAGCCAATACCTCTCTTAACTGAGGATAATAAAGCCAAAACATCGGTTGTTCTTCCAGACGACCTGCTACTTCTCTTTCGCGGATAGGTGCAATTCCAAGGATTCTGACTTTCATACGTGAAGATTCACGGTCGAAAAACCAGATCTCTTTGATACGAAAGAACTTAATATTATCAGCACTAATTTCGTTTCGCACCGGCTTGCGCGTCACTTCAAAAGTTACCGGATCGGTTACTTCTACAGTGTCCAGCTGGACCATCATGCCTTCGATTTCACTTGGCTGCAGTATTTTTTTGAAATTATCTTCAGCAAAAGAAGCTACCGATCCACTGGCAGCTGCATCATATAAAATCTGAAATAATGGTTCTTTTTTATTTACAAACGGAAAATTGAGTTTTTCCCTGACATCAATGACTTCCCAGATTCTTTTCTCCCAGGGAATATCTGCCTCACGAATGCTTTCATAAGGAAGAACTCTTTGATCCAGAATC
>CALMKY010000337.1 GCA_937867195.1 uncultured Saprospiraceae bacterium
CATTAATTTTGCGACTGCATTAATGAAATCTTTTCTCAGACATTTGAGCTTACTTGACATTATCCATGTATTGTTTTGTCTTGCATTGGTAGTGCTTCATTTTTCACATATCCTTACCTCCCGGTATAAAATATCGGCCTTGTTATACTATGCTTTGATCTTTGGATTCATAGGGGCGATGGTTCGATACCGTGAAAAAGGGGAGCGCAACAGATTGCATTCTGTCATGATGCTGATCTATCCAATGATTACGATGTTTCTTTTATTTGGGTCGTTATCCTTTTCAACAAATTTTTTTAATCCAAAACCATATGACCAGGCCATGGCTGCCTTGGATCTGAAATGGTTTGGCACCTATCCCACCGTGTGGATGTCTCAATGGATTACTCCGGCCCGAACAGAAATCATGTACATTCTGTATTTATTTTATTTTCCAATGCCGGTCATTCCGCTGGTGTGGTTGTTCCTTAAAAAGGATTACCGTGGATTGGAAGAAATGTTATTTACTTTTTTCTTGTGTTATTACGGGGCATTCATCATGTATTTTAATGTACCCGTTTTGGGCCCCCGATATTTTTTGAAAGAATTGCATTCGGTACCGCTGAATGGATATTTCCTAACCGATCCAATCCGGAATTTGATAAATTTCATGGAGCCGACGAAACAGGATTGTTTTCCTTCCATGCATACGGCCATCACGTTCATGGCGGTATTCGTTTCGTACTATGTAAACAGAAAATTATTTGTATGGTTTTCTATCCTCAGCCTTGGGATCCTCCTTTCTTTAATTTATTGCCGATATCATTACGTCGTGGATATTCTAGCTGGTGCAGTGTGGGCCTGTATTTGTTATTTCATCGGTAAACGCATTTTTGCCAAAGCACATCCTTATTTTTCCTACCAATTTGTAAGGGAAATATGAAATCATTAATTCAATCCCTGCACATCGAAAAAATAAAAATCAATGAATACTTGATTTTATTAAGTGCTCCCGTATTACTGACACTCTATCGGTATGGCTTTTATATAGACCGATTGTATGCATTCACCCATTCGGGAGATTCATTGCCCGTAAGCCAGGATGTCCCTTATGTAATATTTCAATGGATCGGATTTTTCCTGTTGGTTTTTGTCATACCGGTTTTCTTCATTTTATTTAAATTGAAAGACTCACCTTTAGATTACGGATTAAAAGCAGGTGATTGGCGATTTGGTTTAAAATGGGTGGGGATCGCAATCCCGGTTGTACTTCCCATGGCCTATATTACTTCGGGGCAGCCTGATTTTCTAAAAGAATATCCGATTGCTAAAAGTCTTCTCGAAAACCAATCCGATGCATGTACCTATGAACTATGCTATGTCTTACTTTATTACGTGGCCTGGGAATTTTATTTTAGAGGTTTTTTATTATTTGGTTTAATGAAAACGTACGGTGCAATGGGAGCTGTGCTGATTCAGACTGTTTCATCCTGTTTGATTCATATTGGCAAACCGGGTGGCGAAATCGCAGCATCAATTTTGGCCGGTATATTATTTGGAGCCATCACATTGCGTACCCGCTCCATCTGGTATAGCTGGGCTATTCATGCTTTACTGGGGGTGAGTGTAGATCTATTTATCATTTTAAAACATATAGGATGGCTATCGTTCTAATCACCGGGGCAAACGGATTTATCGGGTCCCATCTAGTTCAGAAATTCTTACGCGAAGGACACCAGGTAAAAGCCTTCGTAAGGAAATCATCCGATGTATCGTTTTTGAATGGCATGAATCCTACCATCGTCTATGGAGATATCCTGGATAAGAAATCGCTCATGAGCGCCATGCTGGAGGTTGACATTGTAATACATAATGCAGGATTCGCCTCTGATTGGGGAGCATACCAAGATTTTTATCAAATTAATGTGGAAGGCACTCAGAATGTCGCTATGGCAGCAGCGGAACGTAAAGTAAAAAGATTGGTGTATATGAGTTCGGTTGCGGTACATGGATTTGGATCAGAGACCATGATGGAGGAAACTTCTCCATTTAGGTATACTTTTTTTCCATATACCAAATCAAAATGGATAGCAGAGCAATGGATTATGGAATATACCAAATTGGTCGATATGGAAGTGACTGCTGTCAGGCCCGGAAATGTATTCGGCACACGGGATCATACTTTTATGAGTAAATATCTGGATGCTTTGGAACGGGGCCAGACTGCCGTAATCAATCGAGGCAGTAGTAAAACCTGCCCAACGTATGTAGAGAATCTAGCCCATGGTGTATATCTTGCTGCAATGCATCCACAGGCTCCGGGTCAATCATTTATTATTACGGATGGCTTGGATATCGATTGGAAAACATTTAACAAAAAACTTACAGATGCTTTGAATCTGAAAGAGTCTACAGCTTCCTTTCCTTTTGGCCTTGCTTATTTTGCAGGATCCATTCTGGAATTTAGCTACAAATTATTTGGATCCAAAAAATCTCCTCTGATTACAAGATACCGGGTGTTGAATGGAGGCAAAAATTATTGGTTTTCGATCGAGAAAGCTAAAAACATATTAGGATATAAACCTATTATTGATTTGGATACCGCAGTCAGGAAGACAATTGAATGGTACAGGGCTAATAAGAAAAAATAAATTCAGTTTACAATTTTTTCTTTTTTGAAGATTTTGCTTTATCGTTGAAATCCAATGCAAGCTGTATCCAATGTTCCAGGGCTTTCTTTGTTTTCAATACTTCCAGGTCGACGAAGGCATACCCTTTCATAGCTTTCCCAGTAAATTCCATCGGGCGACAACCATCTTTTGCCATCAATTCTTCTGTCAGCACAGGATCAAATCTGACCATCATCCGTTTAGATTCCACCCCAACGCACATTTTATTGTTCACCATAAAGCACAACCCACCAAACATCTGCTTTTCTTCGATTTTATGTTTGGTGGCAGACGTCAAGATCTCTCTTGCCCGATCAGCTAATTTTTCATTGTAGGCCATATTCCTCGTGCTATTTATCGGGTTTCAGCAAATCTTTTATTTTGGAGAATGCTTTTTGAATTCGGTTCATGGATTCATATTTTACATAAGGATTATTTGGGTTGTGGGCGACAAAGTTCTGATGATAATCTTCTGCATCCCAAAACTTAAAATAAGGCTTGACCTGAGTGACTACCGGATCTTCGTACATTTTCGATTCATTGACTTTTTTTATATAATCTTCGGCCAGCTTTTTTTCGACTTCATTATTGTAAAATATAATCGATCGGTATTGACTACCGCGATCTGGTCCCTGGCCATTTACTTGAGTAGGATCTCCGGATGCAAAATAGACTCTTAATAAATCCGGAAAAGTAAGGATGCTGCTATCATAATAAATCTCAATGCTTTCGGCATGCCCGGTAAGACCAGAGCCGACCTCTTCGTAATTTGGATTGGGTGTATCTCCGCCTGAGTATCCTGAGATGACTTCTTTAACACCTTTTAAATTTTCGAATATCGGTTCGATGCACCAAAAACATCCAAATGCAAATCTGGCTACCTGAAGATTGGACAATGAATCTTTTGAAACGGCAGGTACGTACAGGGTCTGATGAAGCTTTATTTCATTTTTATAGCGGCAATGCATACAAGCCATCGTTGTGAATGCAAGACAAATAATTTTATTCATACATAAATAAAGATACAATTATGAATTTAATTTTTGAATTGGTTGCGTACAACGTGAGAAACTTCAGTGGTAATATTAATTTTCAAGTCTGTTCCTTATCCTGATTCCAATTGGATCTCAAGAAAATGATGCTGATTAAAAACAGTTCATGAAAATATCCAATGAGATTATTGTTTAAGCATTGATTTTATCTCATTCAATTTCAGTAAACATTCCACCGGTGAAAGCCTGTCGATGTCGGTTTCTTCTAACATGTGGATAACTGCCTGTGCCCGGGGGTCGCTGCTTTCAAAAATATTCAATTGCACATTAGCGGGTATGGATTTTACCGGTAGGTGTATGGATGGTTCATTTGCATTTTCGATGGATTGAGTTTCAAGATGCTTGAGAATGGATTGCGCACGATCGATGATACTGGCAGGCATGCCCGCCATACGGGCCACATGAATTCCGAAACTATGTTTTACACCACCTTCCCTCAGGAGTCTAAGGAATATTACTTTGTTGCCAATTTCTTTGGTAGCCACGTGAAAATTTTTAATTCGATCGTGCTTGTCAGCAAGTTCGTTTAATTCGTGATAGTGGGTTGCAAATAACGTTTTGGGATGATGAGGATCCCGATCGTGTAAATGTTCTGCAATCGCCCAGGCAATCGACAATCCATCATAGGTGCTGGTACCGCGTCCGATCTCATCCAATAAGATTAAACTGCGGGTCGAAGTATTGTTCAATATCAAGGATGTTTCATTCATCTCTACCATAAAGGTTGATTCTCCACTCGAAATATTATCGGAAGCGCCTACCCGAGTAAATATTTTATCGATGAGTCCGAGGGAAGCAAATTGAGCCGGGACGAACGAGCCCATTTGCGCCATCAGTGAGATCAAGGCTGTTTGTCGTAAGATGGCTGATTTGCCCGACATATTCGGACCGGTAATCATCAATATTTGTTGTAATTCATTATCAAGGTATAGATCATTCGGGATGTACTGATCCCCATGCTTAAGATTCTTTTCTATGACCGGATGGCGGCCTTGTTTGATATCGATGGAATATCCATGGTGAAGATTGGGTTTGCTGTATTTATTGGTTAAAGCAATTTTAGCAAACGACAGCAGACAATCTAATTTTGAAATCATCTGGGCATTGTGTTGGATGATTTGCACAAATTCTTTGATTGTACTGATGAGTTCGCGAAACAACCTTTCTTCGAGGTCATTAATTTTTTCCTCCGCACCGACAATTTCTCCTTCCAGTTTCTTAAGATCGTCTGTCAGAAACCGTTCTGCGTTGGCGAGGGTTTGTTTCCGAACCCATTCGGGCGGTACTTTGTCTTTGTATTTATTGGTGACCTCGAGATAATAACCAAATACTGAATTAAATCCAATTTTTACAGGTATGCCGGTACGATCGGTCTCGGTCTGTTGCAGCCGGATTAATAATTCCTGAGCATGCGATACGACATATCGGTGATCATCGAGTTCACGATGAGCTCCCTCTTTGATAATGCCCCCTTTATTGGCAGTGGCAGGGGCATCGTCTTTAATAGTGTGTTCGATCGTATCTCTTAATGAATCACAAGGATGCAAGGCATCGCTGATTAAAACCAACTCAGTATGGTGGGTGGATTTTAATCTTTGTTTTAATACCGGCAAAGCTGCCAGGGATCTTTTTAGTTGCACTACTTCCCTTGGACTTATTCGATCCATCGAAGCTTTGTTGATTAGTCTTTCGAGATCACCAAATTCTTGTAAGACGGCATCGGTATTTTCTATATCATCCGGATGGTTTACAAAATAATCAACCACTTCAAGCCTTTTATTGATCGCGTGTAGGTCCAACAGTGGTAATATGACCCATTTATACATTAGCCTGGATCCCATCGGCGTCGATGTTTGATCGAGTATAGTAATAAAGGATGTCCCTTCGCCTCTGGCATTGTCCAATAATTCAAGATTGCGAATGGTAAAACGATCCAGCCAAACATATTCTTTTTCGGGTATTCGTTGAATATTGACAATGTGATTGATTTTATTTTCTGTCGCTGTAAGATAATGCAAGGCAGCACCGGCGGCGATCTGGGCCAGGTTCATGTCTTCGATGCCAAATCCTTTGAGGCTTTGTACTTCAAAAGATGACAATAGTTTTTGTCTTGCATATTCAAATTGAAAGATCCAATCATCAATCCCATAAGTATAAAACCTGGATCCAAACCTGGATTCAAAATGATTTACGGTGTTTTTTGCCAGGACTATTTCGGCAGGATCAAAACTCTGCAATAATTTATCGATATAATTATGATCACCTTCGGCTACCAAGAAGTCTCCGGTCGAAATGTCCACAAAGGCAATACCATGTATGTCCTTGGCACTGAAATAAAGACATGCCAAATAATTGTTCTTCTTTTGATCAAGCATTTGATCACCGGTGATGACGCCCGGAGTGATCATTTCTGTTACGGCCCTTTTTACCACCTTGCCGGGAACCGGCTTTTCCATCTGATCACATACAGCTACCCGATAGCCTGCCCTCACCAGTTTGGGCAGATACACATTGAGTGAATGATGAGGAAAACCTGCGAGCTCTATTTGACTGGATCCATTATTTCTTTTGGTCTGAATGATGCCTAACACGCGTGCGGTCGTAATCGCATCTTCTCCGAAAGTCTCGTAAAAGTCACCAACGCGAAATAATAAAATTGCATCCGGATATTTGCCTTTGATCTGGGCATATTGACCCATTAATGGGGTAGAGGGTTGATCGTCGGGTGATCCGTTGCCTGACTTGGTAGGTCGCGCCACTGTCTTGGTTTTAAAATATTGCAAATTTACATTTTATGCTCAGCATCCTGTAGACAATTGTACGGTTTACAAGACCAGTTGAAGTGCAGGATTGTTCGTATTTCTATTCTTCAGAACGATGCGACGGATGAATCATTTTCTTACTTCGACCCGTTTCCTACTTCAACTTTTACCAGTCATTCCGTTTGTAAAATCTTTTCCGCTCATTTTCCTTTTTCCTTCAGGTTGTATTTCCAGGATTTCTATCGTTCCATCCTTGCAGGAAAGGAGTAATGCATGATCTTTTTTGTAGAATGTGCCCACCGCGTATGCATCATGGGAAGAGGAATGAATGGAACTTTTTGATATAAAATATTTCACACCCTGTTGTTTCATCCAGGCTGTGGGTTTGGGACTCAAACCTCGAATAAAATCATGGATTGCCTGCTTTGACTTATCAAAATTTATTTCACAATCCTCATGAAAGATCTTAGGAGCGTGAATGGATAAATCCTCATGTTGGGAAATGAATTGGACTTTACCGCTTTCCAATAAATCGATACTGGTTACCAGGTCTTTAGCTCCCATGTGCATGAGTCTTTGATATAATTCGCCGGTGGTCTCATTTTCGCCGATGCTCGTTTTTTCCTGTAAAATGATATCACCTGTATCGATCTCATGTTTTAATCTGAAGATCGTGATACCCGATTCTTTTTCGCCCTGGATAATTGCCCAGTGAATGGGTGCTGCTCCCCGGTATTTGGGTAATAATGATCCATGAACATTAATGGTACCGTACGGTGGCATCGACCATACGGTCTCTGGTAACATGCGGAATGCAACCACGACGAATAGATCTGCGTTGAAATCTTTTAATTTTTTCAGAAATTCCTTATTTCTTAATTTTTCAGGTTGGAGTATGGGAAGGTTTTTTGAAAGCGCATATTGTTTTACAGCTGATTGAATTAGCTGTTTACCACCCCGGCCACCCATCGAATCCGGTGCAGTAATCACTGCCAATACCTGATGATGACTGTGGATCAATGCATCCAGCGAGGCGACAGCGAATTCCGGGGTACCCATAAAGACAATTTTCATGATGCAAATTTCGGTAATCAATTTGATTTATGCTCATCGACTCAATGCCGGCGTGATGGGCAGCTATCATTCATTGGATATCATCCGCGTACCAAATATCTATTCGGCACATTCGCCGGTTTATACTCAGTGCCGTATTTCTCCTTCATCAATACCTCCACTATTTCATAAATCTGAAATTCTGTTCTTTGGAATTGTCTTAAAAGTCCCATCATGGCATAGCTGATCGGATTGACCGATGGGATGTAGGTTTCCCATTCATAACCTTTACCCCAGATCAATCCTTTCACGGTGATATCCAGATCTGCGTGATGACTTACCAGGTACTTCATGATTTCGAATCCGTTATTATTATGCTGATTGACGGTATGGAAAATAGGAGATTGGCCGCCATATCCATGAAGATCGGTCCCGGCTTTGATATTGATGTCCATTCCTTGATCGACCAATACTTTAGTACATAATACATGCCCATATTCTGCACTGATATGCAGTAGCGAAGCCAGATAGAGTGGGGTGAACGTGCAATCCAGAGTATATTTTTTGTTTAAAATGTTTGGATCGTCTTTGATTAATTGTGCTAATTTAATTTCATCATCCAATAAAACAGCAAGCAAAGCATGATCATCAAACATTAAACCATTATCTACTAATACCTGCACACAGTCTTTAAATCTCGGACCCCGCAGATACATATTGATGAGATAATCGATGAGCGGTTTGCCATCATGGATCGAATTGGGATCAAGACCCTGGTCAAAACAGGATTGGATGCCTTCTGGAGAATGGACTTCGAATTCTCCCAGGATTTGATTAAAAAGATTCATTTTTTATGGATTCGATTTATTTTTCCTTCTCGCTTTAGCTTTCAGATAATTACTTTATATTCATCCTACATGATTTCAAAAAATATTTATATCACATTGTATATCAGTGTTATATCGATTTTTTTATATCTTCATATTTGATTTTATCATATAAATTTATTAACTAATTTTGCCATCATGCAACTGAATTATATTGAAATCAAAGGCTTTAAAAGTTTTGCTGAAAATACGGTGATTCGCTTTAATGAAAAAGTGACCGGAGTTGTAGGGCCTAACGGGTCAGGAAAATCAAATGTGGTGGATGCCATTCGATGGGTATTGGGGGAGCAAAAACCGACTGAGTTGCGTCTTGAGCGGATGACGGATGTGATCTTTAATGGTTCCAAGCGCCGTAAACCCGGTGGAATCGCACAAGTATCCCTGACCTTCGATAATACTAAAAATTTATTGGGTACCGAATACCAGCAAGTGACCATCGCCCGATTGCTGTACCGAAGTGGAGAATCTGAATATCGGATCAACGGTACTCCTTGCCGGCTCCGGGACATCCATTCGTTATTTATGGATACGGGTATCGGGTCCAATTCGTATGCGATCATTGCCCTCGGTATGGTCGATGAGATCTTGCAAGACAAGGACCATAGCCGACGCAAAATGTTTGAACAAGCGGCAGGTGTGACGAAATATAAACAACGCAAGCACGAGACGATGCTCAAACTGAAAGCTACTGAAGAAGATCTGTCCCGCATCGATGATATCTTATTCGAGATCGAAGGCAATCTCAAAGCCCTCGAAAAGCAAGCCAGTCGTGCTGAAAAATTTATTGATCTCAAAGAACAGTATAAAACTCTGTCCTTGGAGTTGGCTTATCTCGAAACTCAGGAGATTTATACTAAGAACCTGTCTCTGCAAAAAAATCTCGAGATAGAATTAGATAGACTCCGGGAGACAGAATCAAAACATCATCTGGCTGAAGCGGACCTCGAAGCCAGTAAGAAATCCATCCTGGATGAAGAGCAATCCCTTTCTTCATTCCAGAAGGAGCTGAATGCCCATATACATCATATCCAGGAGCTGGAGAATAATAAACGAATAGGAGATCAAAAATTGGAATTCCTTGCCAACAATCGAATCAAGCTTCAACAACAAAAACAAGATTGGGTAAATCGGCTTGCTTCACTGGACCAGGATATCTCCAATAAAAATGAAATGCTGGAACAATTGCGTGCTTCTGCTCAAGCTCTCTCTGATGACCTGGTGCGTATGGAGTCTGACCGCAATCAAATCGAAAGTCAACATGGAGAAGTGAAGTCTTCGTTTGAAGTATTACAAAAAGAACAACAGGAAATAGAAAAAGACTTATTCGAGAAAGAAAAATTACTGGCCATTACACAAAACAAATCCGAGAATTTGTCACATAATCTGGCCCGTCTCAATGAAGAAAACTCGAATCGGGAAAGGCAATTAGAATCGATCCAATCAGAACTGGACACATTGAAGTCCGTGATAGACTCCACCCAGCAGGAATTGCATCAATACGACGATCTGGAAAGAGAGCGCCTGACACAATACCAGGATCTTACTAAGCAAATCGATGCACTACGCCAGACAAAAGCAAATGTAGAGCGTAAACTGGATGCCAAACGCAACGAACATCAATTACTCAAAAGCATGGTCGATAGCCTGGAAGGTTATCCAGATTCCATCCGGTTTCTGCATAAAAACTGGAAAGAAGAAATACCATTACTGGCTGATCTCATCTATGCACCGGAAGAATACCGTGCAACGATCGAACAATTTCTAGAGCCCTACCTAAGTCATTATATCATCGACACCTATCATGATGCAGGGTATGCCATTCAAATGTTATCGGATGCTCAAAAAGGCAAAGCAAACTTTTTTGTGCTGGAAGCTATCAAACCTCTTGCTTCGTGGGATACGATGAATGTGGATGGATTGATTCCTGCCCTGGATATTTTGAGATACGATGATGTCTATGCACCCTTGTTTACCCGATTGTTTAAAAATGTATTCATTGATCCGAATGGACTGGATTCAACCCGGTTTGAGGAATTTGATGAAAGAAATATTACCGTGTTATCCGGAAGCGGTTCTTATGTCAAAAAACAATTTGCATTATCAGGTGGTAGCGTAGGTTTGTTTGAAGGTAAAAAGCTGGGTCGTCGTAAAAACCTTGAAATCCTGGAAGAAGAATTAACCTTGCTTGAACAAGATCATTCCGGCCACCTGATCCAATTGGAAGATCTGGAAAGGGAACAGCATCGCTGGAATCATCACGAATATCAAAAGCAGATCGAGCATCATAAAATGGTGCTGGAGCAAAAACAAAAGGAGGAAGTGCAGCTGCATACTCGTTCTGAAAACATTAAAGAATTGCAGGCACATGCTCATCTAAATTCAAATGAATTGAGTCAAACGTTGCAATCGCTGGCCTACGAAAAAGATGATGTCAATCGTCACATCCATCTGCGCCGGGATGATCTGTCCCGCATGCTCGAACGAATCAGCCATATTGATAGTAATTACCAGACGGTGGCACAGGATTTATCCAAAGCGCATGAATCATTTAATCATAAACAAATCGAAGTCATCCGGCATCAATCCAAAATTGAAAACCTATTGCAGGATATTGACTTCCAGACAGGTCGTCGATCTGAAGCAGAGTATCAGATAGACCGCATCCTCGAAACATTATCCGAAGAAGAAAGTCAGCAATTAACCATCGCCGGCGAACTCAGCCTGCTCAACCATAAATTGCAGGAGCTTTATCAGGAAAAGCAATCAAAGGAATCAGGTCTCAATACCTTTGAGCAAGAATACTTTAAAAAACGCAATCTGATTCACCTGCAAGAACAGGTGATCCGCGATCTCGCCCGCGAAGAATCCAATCTTCATGCGTTGATCAATGGTTACAAAGATCAACTTAAAGACATGGAGTATCGATTGGAAACCGTCAAAGAAAGATTGAAGATCGAGTTTCATATAGAAGAAGTACCGCAATTCGAGCCATTGACAGAAGAAACTCATGAACAAAATGAACATGGCGAAGAAGCAGGGCCTGTCGATACTATTTCCAAGTACGATCGGCTCAAAGAAAAGGTTCGTCGTCTCAGAGATCGTATCGAAAACTATGGCGAGATCAATCCGATGGCCGTTGAGGCATATCGTGAAATGAAGGAACGCTATGATAGCATCAATACCCAGCGGGTCGATATCATCAATGCCAAAGAATCCTTGCTCAGTACCATCACAGAGATCGATACGAGTGCCACCACCAAATTCCTTGAAGCGTTTGGTACGGTGAGGGAACACTTCATCAAAGTATTCCGCAGCTTATTTACAGCAGAAGACAGTTGCGATTTGATCTTGCTCAACCCGGATCAGCCTCTTGAATCCGACATTGACATCATAGCCAAGCCCAAAGGTAAATTGCCTAAGTCACTCAGCCAGTTATCCGGTGGGGAGAAGACTTTAACAGCTACCGCCTTATTGTTTTCATTGTACTTATTAAAACCGGCTCCATTCTGTATATTCGATGAAGTAGATGCTCCGCTCGATGATAGTAATATCGAGAAGTTTAATAATATTATCCGTGACTTCTCCAGGGAATCCCAGTTTATCATTGTCACTCATAATAAACAGACGATGGCGGCTGTGGATGTCATTTATGGTGTGTTTATGGACGAGCCGGGTGTCAGCAGAGTGAGTGCAGTGGATTTCAGAGAATTTGAGCATATGTCGCTACTGGAAACCAATGCGAATTAAATAATACCTTTGCAAAAAAATAAGAAAATCATGATCAACGATTTAAACCAACTCAATTCAGGCGACCGGTCAAAATTGAAATCAGCACTTTCATTGATTGCAGTTCTCATTGGCAAAGCGGACAATAATTTTGATATTAAAGAAGTAGAAGCGGCTAAAAAAATAGCTCATATCCGCACCTATAATTCACCAGATTATCTAAAGGAATTCTATACTGAAGTAGAGTCCTCCTTTGATCAGGACCTGATATCGTTAAATGCAACCTTACCTTCTGATGCCCAGGAAAGAGCTGCAGAGATTACTTCAAAATTATCAGAGCTAAATTCTATTTTGGAATCACTCAATCCGAAACTGGGAGCCGATCTGTACAAAGGATTTTCCCGGTTTGCTCAGGAGATAGCAAAATCGTCCGGTGGTTTCCTTGGATTTATGTCCATCAATCGCGAAGAGTCAAAATGGGTACATCTTCCGATGATTACACCCATTGCAGTTGAGGAAGAAGAATAAAAAGCATGTACGAGATACCAGGTACGAATTACGATGGATTTACAACATAGATCTTGCATGTAATCCAATCACCCCATCTTCAATACATCGTACATACTGTGTCATACTTCGTACATTTCTTTAAGTAAACTAATGCAACACGCTAAACTTCCTGCTAACACCCAATCCCCCTTGATCCAAGGTATATACATAGGTACCATTTGCAAATTGAGACACAGGTATCACCAATTGATTTTCTCCCTGATGCAATTGAATCCTTGTTTGACTGATGCATTTACCAAAAATATCATGGATCGTAAGGTTAGAACTGCCGGATTTCAAGGCCAGAATAGTAAATCGTAATTCTAGATGGGCCGGTACCGGAAAAGACTTTACGCTTCCCTCAAATGGCTTCAGTTTAATATCGCTGGATAAGCAAGCATTTGAATTTGCTGCTGCAACATTTAAAAAATATCTGCCAGGTAAAATTTTACTCGGGTATGCTGCCTCAACAGTTCCAAAAGCTGTGGTATTCAATTTTAGATTAATTGTAAGATCATATCTGCCTGGTTTATTTTCGCTTGTTGCTTTACCCTTTAAAACGATACAACCTAATACATTTACCTTCATCACACAATTTCCGGGATTACAAAAATATCGAATTCCAACAGGTAATCCTGTTACAGCTTTAGCAGTATCTAATGAAGCTCCTTCTAATCCTAATACATATGGGCCAAATCCAAGATCTACAGTTACTAGATCCGGAATTCTGACAGTAAATGGGAATTCAAAATCTTTATCAATGCATACCGATTTATCGATGCCTCCTGTTTTGGTACTATCGTTATAAGGAGCCGGATAGATTCCGGCCGCACTGTCTTTATAAAATGGATTGGGTGTACATACCGGAGTTTGTCCATTTAATTTGTACATTTGGAAGAGTGCAATGAAGGCGAACATTAACTTTAATGTTGAGCGCATTGGTTTTGGTTTTTATGATGAAAAATTTAAATCTAAATTACACATACTTTTAAAATTTGGACTATGAATCTTTATTACCATAAAATTCAAGCCCGTCTTTGGATCCATCGTACTCTATCTATTATAAAATTTCTCCATAGCTTTTTGACCAAATCAACTGAATTTCATTCCATATGGGTGGAGGTAAAAGCCAGTTTCTTATTTTTCCTTTTATTCGTTTCAAGCTTTGCTTTTTCCCAGCACTCCGGTATAAGGGGTAATGTAATGGACCGGGATAGCAAAGAAGCTTTGCAAGCCGTAACCATTACCACTGGAAATGAAGGTGTCAATTCTGATTCTTTGGGTAGATATTTTCTTAGATTATTGCCTGGTAAATATTCCATCAAAGTTCATTATCTCGGTTATGATGAATTGATTTATGAAGTTAAGATCGATTCTAATATCATCGTTTCTAAAGATTTTTTAATTACCTCTTCAGACAATGTTTTGCAAACCGCCGTCGTGAGTGAATCCCGTTATAGCAAACCCATTGGAGAATCTTCTGTTTCCATAGAAGTGATGAAAGGTAAACTCATAGATCATACCAACAGTACTTCGGTAGAGAGTGCCATTAATAAAATTCCCGGTGTCAATGTAGTAGGAGGGCAGGCGAATATCAGAGGGGGTGCGGGGTTTAGTTATGGAGCCGGTAGCCGGGTGTTGCTTATGATCGACGATCTACCTGCGTTGCAGGCTGATGCCGGTTATCCGAACTGGGATGATATACCGGTTGAAAATATCAACCAAATCGAAGTGATTAAAGGAGCTGCTTCTGCTATCTACGGATCTGCTGCATTGAATGGGCTCATTCATGTCCGTACGAATTATGCAACGGCGACACCGGTCACGAAAGCTTCTGTATTTTATAATTTCACCATGACACCAAAAGATAAATCTCAAAAATGGTGGACAAACAGGAATCATCCATATGCTGAAGGATTTAGTTTTGCTCATGCCCAACAGGTTGGAAAATTAGACTTCATTGGAAGTACCTATCTGTACAGCGATTGCGGCGCCAATCAATCGACGGATGCATCATATGGAAGGATCGCCGCCGGTGTTCGTTATCGTTTCAATGACAGATTAAATGCTGGTGTAAATTTCAACTGGAACAAAAGATCTTCTAATAGTTTTTTTTACTGGAAAGATGGTGTGCATGCCTATTATCAACCCGATACCAGTACGCTGAGTTCGGGTCAAAACGTCCGGTATTATATTGATCCTTTCATAAATTATTTTACAAAAGCAGGTGATAAGCATTCATTTAAATCAAGGATATACCATGTTGATAATCTTGTATCGGGTGGTAAATCCAATAGTTCGACCCTCTGGTATGGTGAATACCAATATCAAAAGCAATTCAAAGGGCCGCATCTTGTGTTGACAGGTGGGGTGACCATTGCGAATAATCAATCCAACTCCGAATTATTTTCCCGATTGCCATTTAACTCAGTAAATTCTGGTTTATACGTCCAGGCT
>CALMKY010000338.1 GCA_937867195.1 uncultured Saprospiraceae bacterium
GATAATTCGTGGTTACATTACCAATCTTTTGTACAAATAAAGCTTGAGCACCAGGTGAAGCCGCAAAGTCTCCAAACGGTGATGCCAAAGGAGGAAAATTTCTAAAAAAATCTTTCCATTCCGGTGAGGGAGTAAATAGACTGAATGATTCTTTGATGACTCCACTGACATCATTCGTATTTTTTCCGTCACCGTTGATGCGCAATAAAGTTTGTGATGCATTGAATCCGGGTAAATCCGTTCCACTCCCCACAATAAACAATCTGGGCTTTTGAGTTTTATTTAATTCTTTGATCACATTCGTCAAGGGATACGTCCTGGAGGGTAATTGATGAAAGAGGACGACTGAATAATCATTCCAGTTTGGTGCCGGATCTGTACTGAGTTTGGTATGTACATCGTAGTTTTTATTTCGCTCAAGAATTTTTTTAATAGCCGCCAGATCAGGATGAGGGCTTGCTGCCAATATTAATATTTTTTGCCTGGCATCGAGTACTTCGATAAACAAGTCTTTGACATTATTCTCTTTACTGAATTCATTGGCGATTGGGCTTATTCGAATCATATAATGGGCGGTTCCTGCTTTATCCGCACTGACAATAAATTTTTGAGTCAGGTGCCAGTCATTTTCGCTAATCGATAACTTTTCAGTTTTGAGTAATGTTTCTTTATTCTCTTCGATGCGCAATAATTGCACGTTGGCTGATTCTCCCTGGCATTGGCGGGCGCTGATTTCTGCCTGTATCTCCAATTGATCACCCAGGTAGACGATGCTGTTGTTCATGACCCGCTGGATCGAAAGGTCTCTTTTGATGGTGGTGTCTCCTAAAGCAATGGTATAGATCGGTGCAGTCAATCCAGGATTGGAATACAATGGATTACGGCCTTGATTAAAGTTACCATCCGTTGCAAGGACGATGGCACCCAGATTTTGTCCGGCCAATTGATTTTGAATATAATCCAGGGCACTGCTGATATCCGTAGCTCTTTCGCTAAAATCAATTTGGCCATTTTCTTTTACATGCTCGCCAAACGTAAGAGATATGACTTCATAATTCTTGGAAATTAATGATTCCAGGTTCGATTTATCGCGTAAGTATTGATCTTTTTTTGATTGGGCCCAGTTGTGATTTAAGGATAATGAATTGTCCTGAGCGATGACGACCGTTGGTCTTTTTATTTCAGTAAAAATAGATTTTATAAAGGGAGCTAATATCAAATACAATAAGCAGGCAGTCGTCAATCCTCTCAATGCCATCATGATCCAGGTCCACCATGGCTTTGCATCTTTAAAAGTCGTGTCTTTAAAGTATAAGATCAACCAAAATAAAAGGCCTGTGGCAATGCACATTGCCCAGATCATCCAGTCAGATATTACCATTAGCTTACTCCAAAAGAAATTAAGTTTTTCTTTATTGCAAAGATGCTTAAATATCTATGATATTTGTCAGCCAATGTATCAAAAATTGAATGTTCAATCGTTTTTATCTTAAACAAAGTTGCTTATGTACAAATCATTATGGATTGTTTTAGTTAGCATCTTGTTAAATTCAATTGCTTTCGGAGGTAAGATTCTTATCCCGATGGATCTCAGTCAGAAAAATCATCTCAAAGCTTACGGCATTACCTATTGGGTATTGGCGCAAAAAGATGAAGCATACTGGTTGCTTAATTACAAGGGTGGATCCTTTGTGCTGGATCAAAGACCATCGTATGAGAAAGAATGCAAGACCAGAGGCGTTACCTACCAGGTGATTTCCACAGGGGAGTTTAATCAGATATTGACGGAGATTGCAAATCCTGAGGTCAATCAGGATGCTATCAAACTGGAAGTAGCACCTAAAGTAGCCGTCTATACTCCCGAATTTAATTTACAAAAAGGGGCACGTACTCAACCATGGGATGATGCCGTCATGTTAGCACTTACGTATGCAGAAATACCATTTGATAAAATTTATGATGAGGATGTATTAAATGATAAACTTGCCAAATACGATTGGTTGCATTTGCATCACGAGGATTTCACGGGTCAGTATGGTCGTTTCTATGCCGGCAATCATACTCAGCCATGGTACCGTCAGACCGTACAGGAATCTGAAGCAATGGCCAAGCGACTTGGATATAAAAAAGTTTCTCAGATGAAACTTGCCGTCGTAAAAAGAATTCAGGAATACCTTACAGGGGGTGGTTTTCTTTTTGCCATGTGTAGTGCTACCGACACGTATGATGTGGCATTGGCTGCCGATGGGGTTGATATTTGCGCTGAGATATTTGATGGTGATCCAATGGAGCCTGACTGTGATTCGAAACTCGATTTTAGCAAAACCCTTGCTTTCAGAAATTTTAAAGTCATGAAGAATCCATTGGATAATGAGTTCTCGACGATTGATAATAATACCCGCAGGGTCATTCCCGAAAATGATTATTTTACATTATTTGATTTCTCTGCTAAATGGGATCCTGTACCCACCATGCTGACCCAGGATCATACCCGTACCGTCAAAGGGTTTATGGGTCAGACGACAGCATTTATCAAAGATTATGTAAAACCCGATGTGCTGATCCTGGGAGAAAACAAATCAGCCAACGAAGTCCGGTATATTCACGGTGAACGTGGTCAGGGTACGTGGACTTTCTATGGTGGTCATGATCCGGAAGATTACCGGCATTTTATCAATGATCCCGATACCGATCTTGCACTGCATCCCAATAGCCCCGGGTATCGATTGATTTTGAATAATATTTTGTTTCCGGCAGCTAAAAAGAAAGAAAGAAAGACCTAGAGCAGCATGCTAACTTAACTAGGTATTGGGTCATGCTATGAAATCGATACTCTTTACGGGAACAACTCTTATCATGTTAAGTAAGCAAAATAAAATTGGATAGCCGTTTGGATGATTCAATGGCCTGATTTGAAATTGATATCGTACCTGGATTGATCCATCAATCATAATAATAAATACTTCTTTCTATCCCCTATATTTGCACTAAATCTTTATTTCAATGGCTCGAACCAGAATTGCAGGCATTGGTATTTATCTTCCAGAAAAAAAAGTGACCAATCATGACCTTGCTAAGGTCATGGATACTACAGACGAATGGATCCAAGAGCGTACAGGTATCCAGGAAAGACGATATGGAATGAAGCATCATGAGTCGACTTCGACCATGGGCGTCGAGGCAGCAAAGAAAGCGATGGAACATGCCGGTGTAGGACCTCAGGATATAGATTTTGTAATTTTTGCCACCCTGAGTCCTGATTATTTTTTTCCGGGATGCGGTGTTTTATTGCAACGTCAACTTAAATTAAAAGATATTGGTGCACTCGATGTGCGCAACCAATGCAGTGGTTTTATATATGGGCTATCCGTCGCCGATCAATTCATCCGGTCAGGCATGTATAAAAATATTTTATTGGTAGGTGCAGAGTTTCATTCACCGGGCTTGGATTTTAGTACCCGGGGAAGGAATGTTACCGTGATCTTTGGAGATGGCGCCGGCGCAGTGGTATTGCAGCCTGCAAATGATGACGAGAGCCTGATCCTTTCCACTCATTTACATAGCAATGGTGAACAGGCTGAATCATTGGCCTATATCAATCCAGGTTGTCATGGTGGTGTGCATCTTGGCACGGAAAGATTTGGATATCCTGATCAGGAATTTGGAGGCGCTTATCTTACCCAGAAAATGTGGGAGAATGAAGATTTTTATCCCAATATGGATGGACAGGCAGTGTTTAAAACTGCAGTTGTAAAATTTCCTGAAGTAATCATGGAAGCGCTCAATGCCAACGGATATCAAACGTCGGATTTAAAGATGTTGATTCCTCATCAAGCAAATCTCCGGATAAGTCAATTTGTCCAAAAGAAACTTGGTTTGCGAGAGGATCAGGTGTATAATAATATCATGCGATATGGTAATACCACGGCGGCATCGATACCGATTGCTTTATGCGAAGCATGGCAGGAAGGTAAAATCCAAAAAGGTGACCTGGTATGTCTCGCCGCATTCGGTAGTGGATTTACCTGGGGCTCAGCATTATTAAAATGGTAAGAAGATGAAAGTAGATATTCTGGCGATTGGTGTACACCCGGATGATATCGAGCTATCCTGTAGCGGCTACCTATTGAAAGAGATAGATCACGGAAAAAAAATAGCTTTACTCGATCTGACTCTAGGTGAACTGGGTACACGGGGAAATGCAAAAATCAGAAAACAAGAAGCTTTGCATGCGGCTGATTTGATGGGTGCAGTCTCACGGGAATTCCTAAATATCGGTGATGGTTTTTTTGAAGAAAATGAAAGGACATTAAAGCAAATCATTCAAATCATCAGAAAGTATCAACCGGAAATCATTTTGGCCAATGCCCTCAGCGACCGTCACCCAGACCATGGCAATGCTGCCAGGTTAACGGCAAGAGCTGGTTTTTTATCAGGACTGCGTAAGATTGAGACGAAAGACAAAGGAAAGCCACAGATTGCCTGGCGACCAAAACACGTGTACCACTATATTCAGGATAATCATCTGGAGGCGGATGTAATCATCGACATTACAGATTATATGGATCGCAAAATGGAATTAATCCAGGCATTTAAGTCACAGTTTTATGATCCAAAATCAAAAGAGCCAATGTCGCCAATAAGTAGCAAAGATTTTTTAGATTACCAAAGAGCCAGGGCGATGGTCTATGGCAGGCAAATACAAGTCACATATGCTGAGGGATTTAATGTAGTGAGACCTGTAGGAGTAAATAGTTTGTTTGATTTGAGGTAAACAATATTTTTAATTAAAATCAGCTCCACATCGGATCAATCTAACTACTTTAAGGAGTGTTTATTTTATTAAGGAAAAAACGGAGTGTCCATAATCCCCGAGGACTTTAAGAAGTAAGGGTCAGAGAATGGAGAACCGGTTTCATCTACCCACATCGGTACATCATCTAATTTTTAACGTTTTAATTATTATTTAAGATTTAGACAGGTCATTGAGCCTAACTTCATGCAACCATTTCACGTATTCTAAACCACTTTTTAAACTAGCTGCTATTATATCTAAATCTGTCATCGATGGCTGTCGGCAGGGCCGGCGTGAAGATCAACAATCAGTATATACTGAATTGAAGGGTAAGATGTTTGGTCTTTGCATGCGTTATGCCCATAGTCGCGAAGACGCTGAAGATATCTTGCACGATGGTTTCATAGCTGTATTCAGAGACATCGGTCAATATAAAGGTGAAGGACCGGTGGAAGCCTGGATCAGGAAAGTAATCCTGAATACTGCTCTGCAACATCTTAGAAAGCAGCAGAAAAATATCTTTCATTACCAGGATCCCACTGAACTTAATTCTTCCGATGCCGATCATTGGAATGAACAGGACCATTTTGATAAAGAGGATATGATCAAAACAATGCTCTCGACCATGCAGACCATGCCGACCGGCTTCCGAACAGTTCTCAATCTCTATGTGATAGAAGGGTTAAGCCATGATCAGATCGCACAGACCTTAGGGATCAGTTCCGGTACTTCTAAATCTCAATTGTCAAGAGCCAAAGATTATTTAAGAAATGCATTGGCAAAAACTTTAAAAGTAAATGGTTAGAATATGGAAAAAAAATTACCAGATGATCATTTAGAAAAATACATCCGCGATTCTTTTGAGAATTACGAAGATCGTCCTTCGGATCAAGTATGGGATCGTATTGATCGCAGTTTGACAGAAGCTTACAAACCAACCGGTGGTACCCGCTTTAGATGGCTTGTTCCCACACTCATTACCTTGGCTGCCGCCTCTATCCTGGGATTGATCGTCATGAATGCTTCCCTTCGCAAACAACTGGACTCTATCAAATCCGATCATGAACAATTATTTTCATCTCAAGCAAATCCTAATAAAGCTTCAGAAAATCAGGATAAGGCAAGTTCACTTTCCGACCAGAACAATTCAAATCAATTCAATGATCATTCAGAGATAAATAATTCTGTGCCCCAATCAGATCCAAATAAAAAAACCAATAGTGAAGATGATAAAATAATTACAAATAGCTCCACCAAGAAAGCAGAAGTCGCCATTGCCCGTAATTCCAATGAAACTGCCAATGAAAAATTAATTCCTACTTCGGGCAAATCAGATCAATCCCTCAAATCCGGTGACAGTGAAAACATGGCCGACCATCCTCAGAAATCAGAACAAATAACCAAATACAATAGCAAAGAAAAGAATGATCAGAAGAACCACCAGGAACAGATAAAAAGTAAAAAGATGTTAGCAGATGCAGGGACAAGAGTCTTCCGTTCAAATCATCCAGCGTCTGCAATATTGCCTGAAGATTCGAATAAAAATTTAACTAAGAAAGCCGATAAGAAGATATCTTCCACGGCCCATGCACATCACGCTGATATTGAAAAACTAGCTTCTTCACTAACAAAAAATGAAAACATACAATCAGTAAATCAAGAATTAAAAGAAGAAGTAGCAGAGAAAGTTGAAAAGGCACCAAAATCAGAAAGTGTCATTCAAAGCAGACCAAGATTAGAAGTCTTTGCTCTTCATAGGGAGAACGAATTATTCCCAGAACGTTCCATATTATTACACCATTCATTACCTGATCTGGCGATGGACGACCTGGTATCCATCGAATCAACTGATCGGGTGTATCTTCAAGCAGGTATTTTGTCTGAAAGCGGAACGATTAGTGAAAGAAATAAATATTTTCCTACCACAGATTTGAAAAACGATTTTGCATCCAATAAATCCTGGCAGGCTGGCATTGGAATAGACAAATCTTTAGCTAAGAATTTATTTTTCACAACCGGGTTTATTTTTAAACATCTGGATGTCAATACCCATTTCAATGCTGTCACTACGTTTGATCAACGATTGGAGCCAAAGGTTGGCAGACCTCCATTTGAACATCATTTCGGCCAGCAAGTGCGCACTCCCACAGGCAGTACGTATCTGGAAATTACGACTGAGCAATCCAATCCGAATGCTGTGATTAACAATACCGATCCGGTCAAATTTGATTTTTTAGTGCATTCGCAGGTGAATTACATTTCAATCCCGATCGGTTTAAAATACCTTACATCCTCCGGCAACTTTGTGTTTGGTGCGGGGGCAGGAATCCATCTTAATACATTTCTTTCAAATCAGGTCAATATTGATAAAGTGCAAGTGCAGAGCGGGCAACTGGCGCATCCGGGTAATAAGGACCATTCTGAAAACCAAAGAGGTAATTTATTCTACATTAATTCTGCTTTTACAGGATCTCTGGGTTATAAGCTCAACGATAAATTTACGGTCATGCTGACTCCTGAATATTATTTACCGATCAGCCAGCGCAACCGGGATCGGGATGCGAAGATAAAATCTACTTCTTATGGTATCCAGTTAGGATTCTCTTATGCATTATAAATGATTAAAATTGTAAGTCTGAAGTAATTGTATGTGCAACCATTTTCGATATTCACACCATGTACATAATGGATCAAAAGAATCATACTTCATCTGCTAAATTCATTTTTCTATGAAATTATTAAAAAATATCGGCTTACTTCTTGTCGTGTTGAGTTCTGTTTATTTTTTTACTGCTTGCAATAAAGAAAGCGTTACTTCTTCGGTGGTAGATACTTTGACAGATCAGACAATTTATTCATTGGAAGCCAGAGGTAATCTAGGTAAGCATGGTTGTTATGATTTGGTATTCCCGGTCAGTGTCAAGCTTACCGACGGGACAATCATTATGGCGCCCAATGCCGATTCGCTGAGATCAGCTATTCGTCGATGGCACTCAACTCAAAACCCTTCTAATCGACCTCAAAGGCCTGATTTTGTGTTTCCGATACAGGTGATTGCAGAAGACGGTTCTATAATGAATGTGGCATCGGAAGCCGATTTGCAGGTTTTACGTGCAACATGTCATAAACCATTCCTTGATTCTTTGATGCACCGGGATTCCCTCGGCCACCACGATTTTCCTCGGCATGACACGATCTGTTTCACTTTTATCTTCCCGTTACAAGTAAAGAAAGCCGATGGTACTACGGTAACTGTAAAAACTAAAGAAGAACTCATAGCGTTGACTAAATCAGAGCATGCTAAAGGACCCGGTCAGGGTGGACCCGGCGGAGGACCTGGACCCTTTGGACCCATGGGACCCGGAGGCCATCACGGCATTCCCAATCAATTGCAGATTGTATTCCCCGTTACGGTCACCAAGGCAGATGGAACCAAAGTGGAGGTAAAATCCGAAACGGAATGGATGGCCTTACGCAAAGGCTGTTAAAAACAAAAGAGAGTATGAACAGATTTTTCATATCAATGTAGCTAAGGTCTCGCTAGAAGTAGTCGGGACCTCTTTATTTTATGCGATGATTGATTTATCATTTTCACTCTTCCACGACATACATGGGCAATTCAAAACTTGTATGAATACATAACTTGACAGGATTACTTAACAAATATTTGACACCCGTTAAGTTGTTTAATATGCAACCGATGAATTCAATCTACACCAATATACTATCTAAAACAATAATACCGTTTTGAAGATGATTATAATTCTACATAAAATATAAATTAAATATGAGTAAGCAATTAATTAAAAATTCAATCTTAGGCATGATCGTTCTCGGCCTTGTGTATTTATTTACAGCATGTAATAAAGAGAATGTAACAACTACTTCAGCGGATACGTTGACGGATCAATCCATCTATTCATTGGAACAGCGGGGTAATCTTGGCAAACATGGTTGCTATGATTTAGTCTTCCCGGTCAGTATCAAGCTGACCGATGGTACGGTCATTACTGCACCCAACCAGGATTCGCTGAGGGCTGCCATTCATCGCTGGCATCAGACCCAAAATCCAAGCAACGATCCGCAAAGACCAGACTTTGTATATCCTATCCAGGTGATTGCAGAAGATGGATCCATCATCAATGTGGCTAGCAAAGAAGAATTATTAGCCTTAAAGGCGGCTTGTCATAAAAATCATTTGGATTCTTTGATGCATAGGGATTCACTTGGACATCATAATTTTCCAAGACACGATACATTGTGTTTTACGTTAGTCTTTCCAATTCAGGTAAAGAAATCCGACGGCACGACCGTCACCATCAATTCTTTTGCCGATCTCAAATATCAGGCGAAAGCCGAACACGGCAAGGGTCATGGCTTCCCGGGTCCGGGACATGGCGGATTAAAGGATTTATTGCAGATCGTATATCCGATTACAATTAAATATGCAAATGGGACCACCAAAACCATCAATTCAGATGCTGAGTTAAAAACAGCCCGGGAAGGATGTTAGAAATTTAATAAGTAAGAACAGATTTTTCATATCAATGTAGCAATGGCTTTACTTAAAGAAGTAAAGCCTTTTTAATTATAAGTTGAAATCAATGGGTATCCGGGGCATCCTTTTAACGTATCTTAATAAATAATGGATCGATAATAAGGATTTGGAATCTTCCGTTTTGGAATAGATTCTTTCATTGTTTAATTTGTTCTTATAGCCGAAGTTCTACATAAATCAAAATCTTTATGAAAAAATTTGTGTTTAGAAGTTTTGCATATGCAATTGTATTGACCGGCTTGTTTTATGGTATCTATTCCTGTACTAAAGTTGATGTGACTCAGGATGATTATATGACCACATTGGTGGACGATCGCATCGGAGGATTGGAGTCAAGATCGAATCATGGATGTTTCGAAATCGTCTTTCCAATCAATTTATTATTACCGGATGGAACGGCGGTCATAGCTGAAAATCAGGATTCACTCAAAAAGATCCTTAGAAGCTTTTGCATGGCGAATGAAAACAAACCTCGACCCGAAATCGTATTTCCCATCACGATCAAAGCGCAAGACGGTACTCTATTGAAAGTAGGATCCAAAGCCGAGTTTCAGGCACTGAAGGATGAATGTTTTAAGAATTCTCTTGATTCTTTAAGACATAAAGATGACCGGCACCAAGGAGATACAGTATGTTTTACCTTGTTATATCCCGTACAAGTCAGGAAACCATCCGGGGATACAGTCACCATCCATTCCAAAATTGAATTAAAAGCTTTGATCAAATCATCTTTAAATGAAAAGAAACAAAAAGGCAGATTCGAGTTTGTATTCCCACTCGATGTAAAACTGAATGACGGCAGTACTTTGACATTGAATAGTGAGGATGAATTAAAATCTTTGATCAGGAAGTGTTAGAAGGAGCTTCTTTAATGATGATTCGAATTCAAATTTATGCTGATAAAGAATCAAAAGATAAAAATGAATTTTGATATCCACTTACAACAAAGCCTGACAGATAAGAAAATGATCCCGAATGACAGTATTCGTTGACCATTTCTGTTAAATGACTGATGCGGTAAGCAGACTATGATTATGAATGACCAATGAATAATGATACACTGCTTATCGCTCAGTTTTTAAAATTCAATGGTAGGGTAATAAAAAATGAATAGATTGCGTATCTTCATTTCCAGTGTAGAGACACCGTCTCAACTGACTTCCATACTCTCAATAAATTTCCGGACAATATTTTAGCAATTTCTGATTCAGTATGGCCTCGTTTGAGTAATTCATAAACTATATTGGGATACGCGGATACATCCTTCAATCCCACCGGGAGTGAATCACCGACTCCATCAAAATCAGATCCAAGCCCTACATGATCGATGCCGGCCAGGGTTATCACGTGTTCGATATGGTCTACGACTTTTCTCACATCACTGTGAAGGGTAGGATGCGCTTTTTCAAATTCTTTTATAATGGGTTTGGCTAATGAATCACCGGCAGTCAATCCGTTATTTTTTAACAGAGATTCCAATTCATCTCGATTCGCATTATCCTGTTTTTGAATATTCCCATCCAGAAAATCAGATCCGAAATTGATCATAATGACTCCATGGTGTTTACCAAGGGCTTCGATCATTTCATCATTCATATTTCTCTCAAATCCAGGTGTAAAATGCCTGCACGAGCTGTGAGATGCGATGATAGGTGCTTTTGAAACCTGGAGGACTTGCCAAAACGTGCTGTCAGTGACATGCGATATATCCACCATAATGCCGACTTTATTCATTTCCAAGACCACTTGCTTTCCAAATGGGCTTAATCCGTGCCATTGACGTGTCTTGGCATACGCAGCATCACATAGTTGATTATCCTCGGAATGGGTCAATGTAATATAGCGAATGCCCCGATCATGAAAATATTTTACGTTGGCTAAATCATTTCCTATGGGAGCCCCGTTTTCCATTCCCATCGGAAGGGAGATCAATCCATTTTTGAAATTTTGATTCACCTGGTCTACACTCAGGCCCAATGCAAACTTATCCGGATGATCGTTTACAATACTATTGACCATGTCAATAAGATAGTCTGCATATTCTTTAGCTCCACCTTTTTGATAGGATGCGGGTATATAGATCGACATGAAAGGAGATGAAAGGCCCCCTCGCTTTGCCCGAACATAATCAAAATCACCTTCTTTGGATGAGACCGGAATTCCGGTAAACTCCTTTGTGGGTCTGAAATTTTTAATACTTAAACGATACGGTAAGTCTACATGACCATCCACGATAATGTACGCATGGGCAAGCGAATCGGCCATTTTACGCAATCCTTCTTCATCGGTAGGTGTATTCCGGGATTCTGATTTAAGATTTTTTGAATTCAGAGCGGTATGATCGTTTTCTTGAACAGGTTTAGTAGATCCACATGCAAATACCAAAAGAAAAGTGAGCATATATTTTATAAACGACATAGGCATCAAAGATGATAATATTTAATGACCCAATTCCAGATATCTTCAGCGTGCTTTTTGACTAAGGTTTTATCTTCTGATAACAATAGTCTTTCTTTGATCAAATGATCCAATTCCCGATCGATTCGGACCATATAATCCTTCTTACTTTCATAAAGTTGGGTCAGGCTGGATCTCATATCGTGGGTAATCGTTCTTCTATTAATATTTTTTGCAAATGGGACAAAGGTCCCTCTGAAATCATCCATTTCAAGGTGATTGCTCAGATGATGGCGTAATGACCACGGTGTGTAAGTAGCCAATGGCACCCGTAATTCGATGGGTCTAATGCCACCGATCTCATTTGCATTGGTATCGATCGCCGGTACATATACCGAGTACGAAGTTCCCTGGATGGGTGGTTCCTGATCGATTACGTGATCAGACTCCCAACGAACTCCAAAATACAAGCGGGTAGGTATATAGGGAGATGAAGGACGGTCTAAACCCGGAATGTATGGGAGCTTATATTGATCGGATGTAATTAATGTATGTTCTTTAAAAGTCGGAATCTTATTGTTTATTGGTTTTTGATCAATGCTGATCCAATTATTTAACTGTACTAATAATGCCTTGAAATAGGGGAGAGGATCGATTGGGGTACCCTTGAATAGATCGTATTCAATATAGACTTTGCGGCTACTATCAGGCAATGCTTCGCCATAATGCTGCATACCCGCAATATGAAAATACCGTTCATTCTGATTCAATAACAGATCATGACCTGTGAGATCAGTATGCAATAATGATGCAGCTCTTCCCCAATATTCATACCCGGTATTGATAAAAAATAGTTTTACTGGATCTAAGGTGTCTCTCAATGTTTTTATTTCATGGGTTATGGGATCTTCCACGGCACTAGTGGAAAATGGGAACAGATCCGTGGGATAATCAAAACTACTATAACGATGAGCATCGTGTGAGGGCTGTGCAAACCGATGATTAAAGCTTCCTCGACCGGCTCCCGCCATATAGATGAGCATGCCATCATATGCATATCGACCGCGTTCATCTTTATTAAATCCTTGATATAAGAAATGTCGAAGAAACCTTCCCGTCTGCGATATTCCTTGTGCAATGGTTCTCTTTACCGGGAATGGACAAGTTTTTTCGTATTTTACGTAGGATGCAATATCCCGAATTGCTGCGAGTCCATATCCTGCTAAAACAGGATTACGTGCTTCATAGACACATTCATAAATGCGACCTTCTTCAAAACCATTTTTGGAATACAGGTGCGTGGAGTCCGCCACAACCATTTCATCACGGATAGATGCGAAGCCCCATTCTTCATTTGGTACTTTAATCCTATTGGTCCAAGGCGCTAATCGATAGGTAAGGGTATTATTATTTCTAAGATCGTTAGCTACCGGATAACCCGTCATCGTACGATGACCTAAGTTCAAGACATGGTTCTTTGCATCCATCACCCAGTCTGATCTTACCAAACCGGTAATTGGGGTGCCATCTTTGTCTTTAATTGTGGGGACATCCAACCGCAACAACCCCGGATCTTTTGGTACATCCCATTGCCAGCCAATCCAAATCAGCGTGTACCCCTGAGCTAATAAATAACCATCACCATAATCCGGGGGGACATTCGCTCTTACTTTACCTGTAGAAGCCCGATTGTAATAACGCATCAAAGACATACCTCCACGATTGCTTACTTCTATTAAGGCCGTACCATTCCTTTTACCTTTTTCGACAGCTTGCAGTACGATAAAATTCGTTTTGGCCTCTATCAATCCTTGTTTATTAACCGGTGCTAAATGCAAATCACATATGGCTTGATTGGATTGATTATCCGGGTCGATTCCAAAAGTGATTTCACCTGAAATAAATTGATATTGACCCGCTTTGCCCCAGGTGGTCAGAGGACCCATCACGGTCAATGAATCTTTGATGTGGATATCAACGACTTTTCCAAAACCGATGATCGGTATAAGAATACAGCAGAATGCAAAAGATCGTATTGGCATCTCAAATTTTGTAAAGATGACAAATTTAATAAATGAATGAGCAAGTTGATTTGTAAACCCGTAAAATCTTTATAGGATAAATGGAAGGCCTACGGCATCGTGGTTTAAGGCATTCATGTCCAATCAAAATAATAAATCATTTTACCTCTTAGTGGATACTCATTCTTTATCATCATCGGTCACATCCTCTTGCTCACTCAGTCGTTCCATCAGACTTGCCGATATTCTTAAAAAATCCATTTCAGTAAATATGCCTACTAATTCATTATTTTCTACTACCGGTAAGCATCCGATTTTATTCTTTCGCATAAGATCCAGAGCCTGCATGATGGTCGTACCGGGCTGAGCCGTAACCGGTTTTTTTATCATCAGGTCCTTGGCTGTATGTATTTTTCTGCGCTTATCGGCATAATGCCTCAATAAGATCCTCGAAGTTATCAATCCGATCAGTTGCCCGTTTGGATTTTCTACAGGCATGTATCGGATCTTTCGCCAATCCATCATTTCTGCTGCAAACTCGATGATATCGTCTTGCTGTACAGTAAGCAAATCGGTGGTCATAAAATCTCCGACCATCAAAGTCTGAGGTTTGTAATTACGCAATTCTTTTAATTCCGGCAGTTTCCATTTATGAATCGGAAGATTTTTGTTTTGTTGCTTTAGCATGGAAGCCGTCAGGGCGGTCAGGGCTTCTGTACGATTTGTTTGGTCCAATAGTTTGGTATAAGCTCGTAATTGCCATCGGGCACCCGTCATGTGCTTTTGTGCCCGTTCTTCAATCACTCCTAAAAATTTATCAATGTCTGCATCATCTACTTTTTGGATTTTGAGACCTTTCTTAGCGATCGGTAATAATTCTTTTAAAATTAATTCTACGGCCGGTATTTTTTGATCATCAAACCAATTAAACTTTGTATCAATTCCAAATCGTGCACTCTTTCCAAAATTATCCGATACGTCCGCAAACGATACTTTTTTACGAATATCATCTACTTCGGAAGCCATTCCGATCATGGCTCCTAACCAAAAAGCAGCATTGGCAAATTCATCGATCGTACTGGGTCCACTGGCAAATACCCGATTTTCGATTCTAAGATGTGGTTTGCCATTTTCACTGATACCGTAACAAGGTCTATTCCATCGATAGACGGTGGAGTTGTGTACTTGCAAAGCTCTTAATCGTGGCACTTTACCTTGATGTATCAGGGCTTGCGAATCTTCGGATACATCGGCTGCAAGCAAAATTCTAAACTTGGATATATCTTCTTTATGAATTTCAAGAATGGATTCATTTACCCAATTAGATCCGAAATGCACCCTCGCACTGCGTTCGCGCAAATGGGCC